>JAFTEI010000071.1 GCA_017453965.1 Lachnospiraceae bacterium | reverse complement strand
GTCCATGGTCTCCATATAGAAATAATCTATGCCATAGGCGCCGGAGATCATCTTGAGGTCGGGCTGGCTCTTTAAATCCACCATCTGGTAATTGCCCTTATAGGCATAGTACTGGTGCTCCCTGACCATGCCCAAGGTATCGTTCTTCATGACGACTATCTTTATGGGCAGCTTTTCCCCGTTTATTAAAGAGAGCTCCATCATGGACATCTGGAAGGCTCCGTCTCCGCAGACTGCCACCACCTGTCTGTCCTTTAAGCCCGCGCAGGCTCCGAGGGCCGCCGGTATGGAATAGCCCATCGTCCCCATGCCTCCGCTGGTCAAAAAGCTTCCCTCCCTTATGACGCAGTTCCTGCAGCTTAAGATCTGATTTTGTCCGACGTCGGCCACATATACGGCGTCGTCCTCCATGGTGAGGCTGAGCTCGCGCACAAAGGCGGCAGGCTCCACGAACCTCTTGAAATCCTTGGAGCTCTTTACATCCTCGTAGTTATTGAGGGAGGCCAGAAAGGCCTCGTGCTCCCCGAAGAAATCCAGCTCCAGGAAGTCCTCGAGAATATGATAGGCGTCCCCGACTATGGGTATGGTAGAGCCTACGTTCTTGCCAATTTCCGCCGGGTCCACGTCTATATGGACTAAGATCTTCCCCTCCATCGTCATCTCGGGATCGGCCACAGCCCTGTCCGCAACCCGGGCTCCGAACATGATGAGGAGGTCGCACTCCCTCATGGCCCTGTTGGCCCTCTTCGCGCCGTTATTTCCCACCATTCCGAAATACATCGGGTGGTCGCTCGGGAGTACCCCTATACCCATCATCGTTGAGACCACGGGTATCCTGTGTTTTTCGATAAATTTCCTGAAAAGCTCCCTTGCCCCGCTTAGGATTATCCCGCCTCCGCAGCAGATAAGCGGAGCCCTGGCCTTTTCCAGCTCCCTGGCTACCTTCTTTATCTGTACCGTATGCCCCTTTATCGTGGGCTTATAGGTCCTTAAGGTCGGATCCTCCTCGGGATAGTCGAAGTCCTTTATATCCGCCTCGAGTATGTCCTGGGGCACGTCAATTAACACCGGCCCCTTTCTGCCCGAATTAGCGATATAGAAGGCCTCCTTCATTATCCGGGGGATGTCCTTTACCTTCTTTACAAGGTAGCTGTATTTAACGAAGGATTCGGCGGCGCCGGTTATGTCCGCCTCCTGAAACACGTCCGAGCCTATCAGCGAGGAATCCACCTGTCCCGTTATGCAGATCAGCGGAATAGAATCCGAGAAAGCCGTGGCAATACCGGTCAGGAGGTTCAGGGCGCCGGGACCGGAGGTAACGGTACATATCCCCACCTTTCCCGTGACCCTGGCGTAGCCGGAGGCCGCATGCCCCGCGTTCTGCTCAGTCCTTACAAGTATCGGTCTTATATCCGTCTTTCCCACGGCCTGCCAGAAGGGGTCTATGGCCGCTCCCGAATATCCGAATATAGTATCTGCGCCCTCGGCGCACAAGCATTTAACTATTGCCTCAGCTCCGTTCATTTGCTTTCCTGCCTCTTACCTTCCTTTTGTCAATTCCCTTGCGACCCGCACCGCATCCGCTGCGTCGGAGGAATAATACGCCCCGATTTCTCCGGCGTAATCGGGGGTAATGACCGCTCCGCCTATCATAAAGGGAAATTCGTGTCCCTGCCCCCTTGCATAATCTATAACATTCTTCATTTCCAGCATCGTAGTGGTCATAAGGGCCGAGAGAGCCACTATGTCGGCCTTTTCAGCCACGGCCGTCTCTATTATCCTCTCCTTGGGCACATCCTTTCCGAGGTCGAGGACCTTAAAGCCGTTGTTCTTAAGCATCATGGCTACGAGATTTTTTCCTATGTCGTGTATATCTCCCATGACGGTAGCAATGACGATGGAAGGACGCTCATCCTCTCCCGCCTCATCGCTCTCCATAAAGGGTTCTATCGCCTCCACCGCCCGGCCCATGGCCTCGCCGCCGGATATGAGCTGGGGCAGGAAGTATCTGCCCTCGTCGTAGAGCTCACCCACGCGGCTTATGGCCGGAAAAAGCGCCTTATCCAGAATGTCCTGCGCCTTATCGCCCGACCTCGCGGCCTCCAGAGCCAGCTCGTAAGCTGCCTTACGGCTGCCCTTTAGGACGGCGTTATATAATTCAGTATATTTTGAGGGAATTGCTGCTAATGCTTCCTGACTGTCCGGGCTTACCCGGGGCTTGTCAACAATTTTTTTTTTTACTGTCTCCTCGCCCTCATGCCTGTCAGCATACTCCTTCATGGCCTCGATATATCGGGTATCCGAATCGGGACGGGCACACAAAAGCTCCGCGCTGGCCGCAGCATTCATAAGCATTTCCTGTTCCGGATTGGCTATGGCCATCGTAAGACCGGCACCTATTAAGAGCGTCAGAAAGGCTGAGTTGATAAAGCTCCGCTCCGGCAGGCCGAAGGAGATATTGGAAAGCCCGCAGACCGTCGCCAGCCCGAGCTCCTCGGTGCAGTACCTGACGGTCTCTATCGTCTCGAGCGCGGCTTGTTTTTTGGCTCCCACTGTCCCCACCAGGCCGTCGACGATGATATCCGATTTGTCCAGCCCCTCTTTAAGGGCCAGCTCTACAAGCTTTCTTATATTTTCATGCTTCTCCTCAATGCTCTTCGGAAGCCCCTCATCAGACAGGGGCAGGAGTATGAAGGCCGCACCGTATTTTTTTGCAAGCTTTAAAAGCGGCAGGCATTTTGCGCTTTCAAGACTAATGGAATTAATAAGGGCTCGGCCGGGATAGTGCCTCAAGGCCTGCTCCATAACGCTAACATGGCTGGTGTCCAGGCATAGGGGGAGATCCGTGACCCCCAGGACCTCCTCTATGGCCCCCAGCATCAGTTCTTCCTCGTCCACACCGCTCATTCCCATATTTATATCGAGGACAGCGGCACCCCGCTCCTCCTGGGTCTCGGCAAAATCGGTCACCATGTCGAAGTCGCCGTCTCTAAGTTCCTCCTGCAGGTCCTTCTTCCCCGTAGGATTTATCCTCTCGCCGATCACCATAAAGGGAGAGCCGGGCGAAAAGCAAAGGCTCCTCCTCTCGCTGGTAAGGCAGTATTCCGTGCTACCGGGTTTCTCCGGAGTATTCAAGCCCTCTGTTTCCTTCCTGACCTCCTCGATATGAGCAGGAGTCGTGCCGCAGCACCCTCCGACTATTGAGGCCCCGGCTTCTATGAGCTTGGGGAAATAGGCTCCAAACTCCTCAGCTCCGAGCTCGTAGACCGTCTTTCCACTCGGGTCCAGTGACGGCAGGCCCGCATTGGGCTTGCAGACCAGGGGAATTCTCGCATAATTTTTAAGCTTTTGAAGCTCCTTTATCATAGCTTCCGGACCCGTAGAGCAGTTGAGTCCGAAGGCATCCGCTCCGAGCGCCTGAAGGGTAAGAAAGGCCGTCAGGGTATCAGTGCCGTAGAGCGTCCTTCCATCGGCCTCAAAGGTCATGGTGACGATAACCGGCAGCTCGGGACACTCCTCCTTGCAGGCAATGAGGGCAGCCCTGGACTCTGCAAGGCTCATCATCGTCTCGATCACCACCAGGTCTATACCGGCCCTCACCATGGGGCGTAGCTGCTCCTTATAGACGTCAATGAGATCCTCGAGCTCCATATTGCCGTTGGGCTTTAAGGAGCGGCCCGTCATGGTCATATCTCCTGCCACATAGATCTCGGGACAGTCAGGATTCTCAGCCTTGAATTCGTTTACGGCGTCCTTCGATATATTTACCAGAGCCGAGTTTAAAGGCTCCAGCGCCCCGTCCAGGCCGTAGGTCTTAAGCTTTATCCTGTTGGCCGAAAAAGTAGGAGCATAGAGTATCCTTGTCCCGCTCTTTAAGTATTCCTTCTGAATGTCCTTCATGACCCCGGGATTTTCGCTGATCCAAAGCTCGGGACAGACTCCCGCGGGCATGCCCCTGTCCTGGAGCATACT
>JAFTEI010000004.1 GCA_017453965.1 Lachnospiraceae bacterium | reverse complement strand
TTTTCAATAAAACTGTGACGAATTCCTCCAAAACTGTGACGAATTTTTTTCGCTGTGATAGCATTCAATGTGCCGGAGCCCCCGCTTTAACCGTACAAAGCCCCTCTTCGCATTATTTCTGCATAATAAAACCGCCGAACCTGACAGGGTATATTCCCTCGTCAAGTCCGACGGCCATCCATCTCGAATACTATATTCAGTTTCAATCGCCTCGCGGCCACAAGTTACAAGAAAACTCAGTCAACCCCTATTCTGAACAGTGTATTTATACTCAGCATAGCTGTCATTCATCTTTACAAATTTGAAAATGAAAATGATTAAAGTTCTATATCGTTAACACACACTTCTCTCCATATCCTGCGAGTAATCCGTCATGGGTAATCATCGTCATTCCTTCTGTTTTTGCCTGTGCGATTAAAATCCTATCAAAAGGATCGTTGTGAGGAAGCTCTCCATTTTTTCGTTTCAAACTGCTGACCGCGAGCACATGACGATTTTCTATAGGCAGCGGCGTAAACCCTGCTTTGTTACACTCATCCACAAATAAGTTTCCATCCACTGGCATTGCGACAGGGTTCTTGCTGTGTTTGATTACGATTTCCCACACAGAAGCACTGCTAAAGAAAACTTCGTTCTCTGGGTCATTGATCCATGACAAAATTTGCTGGGGCAGTTTATCTTCCATGCACATTGACCAAAACAAAATATGCGTATCCAGCAATATTTTCATAGGCTCTCACCCATAAACATTGCAGCAATCTCATCATTCATATCATCAAAGTGCTCGTCAAAATCAGCCGGAAGGTAAAAATCAGATTTCCCTGTTCTTTTAAATCCGGTTTCATAGGTATTTGGCATAATGGTAGATTCATTAGCACTGTTCAACATTTTTAACAAGTCCACTACGACCTGTTGACTTCCTGTCGGTAACTTCTCCAGCATACTCGTTGCCTGCTGCACCAATGTCATAAAATCACCTCCGGTTTACTCACCATCTCGCGTCCGCAAACTACAATAAAACTCAGTCAACCCCTATTCTAAACAGCGTATTTTTATTACCCCTTTTCCCCAGCTTCTCTACAAGAATGCTCTCGTCATCCGTCCAGACCGGGATATAAGCCCCTGTATCAAGAAGCACTCTCAAGCCATTTTCGAGCCTGAAAACTGGCCTTTGCTGTTGGTTATCCAGTGTTAATGTCATCTGCTTCATCCAAAAACTCCTACCATTCCCAGTTGAAACTTATGGTCAGGAGTCGTATAAACAGACTCTATTCCTCCATCCAGCATCATCCTGGTCAGCTCTCCTTTGGGCTTATCCGTATATTTTACGACAGCCGATTCTATGGATACTCCGTCATCGTTCAGATATTTTACATCTACGAGCCCGACCCATTGATCCGGATATGCTTTCTGTATTTCATCCCATGTCATTCTTTTTTCCAACACTTTACCCACCGTCCTCCACCCACAAAACAATAAATCAGCCGAGTGTTTTAACCATCATCTCTTAAATAGATTATAGCAGAAAATTCCCCCGAAATCAGCGGGAACTTAAGCGTTGGTCAGATAGTCGACAAGATACTCAAGGCGGCCAGAATGCCGATGCAAAATACAACGATCCCGCCGATAAGGACTCCGGGGCTTTCGTGCTTCTCCATGACATTTCCCGAAGCGGGGTCCAGATATAGCGGCATATGCTCTCCGGTCTTGAAGGAATTTGCGCTGCCCGAATTTATATTGCACATCCTCATGTTTTCCCTGCCGTCGATCTCGTAGCGGACTATCGGATAATAGGTGAACTTATCCGCTTTCAGAATCTTCGTCCCCCTGGAGATCTGCCTCTTATAGACATCGACTATCTCGGCATCTATTCTTTGCAGGCCCTTGCGCTTGAGCAGAATATAATTTGCGATCAGGCTCCCACCGACAAAGAGCAGGACCGCCGCCAGGCATGCCATGGCAGCCACTTCGTTGCCCTGGTTTTCCTCGAGCGCCAGCACAACGAGAAGCGCCCCTATGACCATCAGCACCCAGGGATTAAAGACAGACTCGTCCACAGCCTGCGTCAGCCTGGAATCTCCGCCCGAACCATCCAGATAGAGCAGGACCTGCTGTCCCTTGACATATTCCACCGGGGACTTTACGCTCCGGCCCTCCTTATGGTGGTTTTCGGGATTTACGAATTCCACGAACACATCGTAGTAATTGTAGACCTCCCTGCCCGCCTTATCCTTCTTAACCACGTGCTCGCAGCGGACGACGGAGGCTTCGACGCAGGCCCCCTTTTTATGGATTCTCATGTACTGCCTGACCTTGCCCGAGCCCACGAGAAAAATAACTATTCCCGGTATATACAATAAAAATTGTGAAAAATTTTCCATCCCTGCATCCTTTATATGGCTAAATCAATCCAGCGGCACCAGGACGATTTTCATCCCGTACTGCCTGAGCTTCTCTATTACGTAAGGGTCAGCGGCCTCGTCGGTCACAAGCGTCAGCGCCCGCTCGTAGCTGCAGCTTCCGTAGGAATCGTCACGGTGCTCCTGCCTTTTAAGCTTCGTGTGATCCGCCAGGATAAAAAGCTCGTTTCTGGTCCTGCTTATCATCGCCTCGTTAATGCCTATCTCGTTTGGAATATTATACTGGAATTTCCCGTCGTCATAGACTGAGGCGCAGCCCAAAAAAGTCTTGTCCGCGGTCATTTCCAGGAGGTTTCGCATGGTAAGCTCGCCCACCAGGATCTTGTCGCGGACCTCTCCCCCGGCCAATTTTATGTTAACCCCTCCCGAATACTCCTCTTCTATGGCCCAGCCGTTGTTTGTGCAGACCATCACGTTTTTATCATTGATATATTTTAAAAGATTGAGGGCGGTACGGCTGCCGTTGATAAATATGGAATCCCCGGATTCCACAAGGGTCGAGGCGTATTCGGAAATCTTGTTCCTGCACCTTGTAATATCCTCGCTTAACCCGTTTAAGGAATACCCCTTTTCAAAGGAGACCGCCCCGCCGTGGGTCCGCCGCAGGAGCTTTCGCTCCTCCAAAAGCTGCAGATCCCTTCTGACGGTCATCATGGAGATACTGTAGCGCTTTGCAATGTCCTCCGAGCGAATCTCCCCCTGCTCCCGTACCAGATTCAGGATATTAAGCTGTCTGCTGTCCACATCTTTTCTGCTGTTTCGCATAAGTAAATCACATCATCCCGTCTATAAGCGCGGGAAGCTCCCCATAATCTTTAAAAATTTCATAGCCCTGGCTGTCTCCCCCCTCCGGCTTGAACCACAACGCCTTCATTCCGGCCCGAAGGGAAGGAACGATATCGTGCTTTAAGCTGTCGCCTATGAACAGGCATTCCTCAGCCTTACAGCCCGCCTTTTCAAGGCAGCGTTCAAAGAGCTTTGCCGAGGGCTTCTCCTCCCCCACCTCTTCGGAGCAGATAAAAAAATCCACATAGGGCAGGACCTTCAGCTTTTCAAGCTTTAAAAACTGGACCCGGGCCGTCATATTCGTGCCTATCCCGATCTTTAAACCCTTTGACCGGACATGCTCCAATGCCTCCAGATAGCCGTCATAGCTCTCGGCGCAGTCTATGATCGTGTTCCAGTAGAGCTCATACATTTTCATAGCGTGTGGATACAAAGGAAGACCGCGCTCCTCAAGAATGGTCTTTAATCGAATGAGCCTGTTGTGGGAGGCTGCCTTTTCTCCTATATACTCCATGAGCTCGTCAAAGACCCTGTCATATTCGGCGTCAAATTCCTCTGCAGTCATCCCGAGGTTTTCAGCCGCATAGCCGGCTATTGCCGCCCTCGCCTTTACGTTTGCCCTGTCATAATTATAGAAGGTATTGTCTATATCAAATATCACCGTTTTCAGCATAAAACTACCGCCTTAAAAAAATGTATTCCAGGCTCCTCATAGCCTTCCCGGGCGCGAGCCCGCCGGAGGCTTTATAGTAAAAACCGGACTCTTAAACTATACAATATAATGTATCGATTTAACAGCCCGGCTCCGTTACATTTTGACTAATTAATAATTTCCCAATATATTTCTTACTCGTCCAGAAGTCCGGCCTCCTTGAGCCCTGCCTCTATCTCCTTATCGGACATAACATTCTTTAAGGGAATGACCGTGGTATTGGGTCCCACATCCTCAAAGTTCTTAATGAAAGTCTTTGCGCAGAAGACCACGTCGTAGTTCCTCGCTGCGCTCTTGCCCTCGGATACTGCACAGTGTCTGAGTTCTCCGGGCTTAATGCTGTACTTTGTCATAACCTTCTTGATAGCGTTTTCCATCATCAGTGAAGAGCCTGCGCCGTTTGCGCAGCATGCAAGTAATTTCTTTCCGTCAAGCTTTGCCATAGTTATTTTTTCCTTTCATTAATAATGTTTTTTCGTGTTATACTCCCACCCGGGCGGCCTTAAAACTAATACCGCCCGGATTATAAAATCTGAATTATGCAGCCTTTTCCTTGCTCTTAATATGCTCCTGATAAGCCTCGTAGTCCTCTGTTATAAGGAAGTAGCCCTTGGGGTCCATGCGGTACTCGATCTGGGGAATTGCCAGCAGAACGATAACCACGAGCGCAACGCCTATGTAGCCAAGATAGTGCATGGAGACCGTGAAGAGCGGCCATACCGTATCCCAGTCGAACATTCCAAGGTAGCCGCCGTAGTTTGCAAGGCCTACCCAACCGGAAATGAGCGCCGCACCGAAGACCTGGATAAGACCCGAGAAGAAGGGTATCACCAGACAGGCCTTCATTCCGCCCTTCTCGTTGGCAACAAGGCCGATGGTGGCATTGTCGAAGAATACCGGAACGAAACCGCAGATGATGATCGTAGGCGAGCCCATAACTATAAGAGCGATGATCGCTATGATCTGTCCTGTCAGACCTGCAAGGAAGCCGAAGGTAACCGCGTTCGCATCGCCGAAGCCGTAGCAGACCGCGCAGTCCACACCGGGAACTGACGAGGGCAGAAGCTTGTCAGCGATACCCTGGAAGGAAGCGGTAAGCTCTGTAACGAAGGTACGTACGCCCAGCTGCAGGATCGCCAGATAAACCGCGAACTGAAGCGAGGTGTTGAAGATGTAGAAGCCGAAGTTCTCTGTCTCGCTCGTAGCGCCGGACTCGATAAAGAAGGGCTTTCCGATGATTATCATTATAATTCCGAAGAATACCGTCATCAGTATAGCGGTACAAACCATGTTCTCGTTGAAGATTGAGAAGAAGCCGGGCATCTCGAGCTCGCCCACCTTCTTGACCTTCCTCTTGCCGCCCTTGCTGCCGAAGAGCTTGTCGGCAAGGAAGGCTCCGAGACGGATACCAAACATCTGCTGGTGAGCGATGGCGAAGCCTGCACCCTCTGTAAGCTCCTGCATGGGCTTAACAGTAAGGTTTGAACCTACTGCCCAGTAAGCTCCGAGGATAACGGACATAACCACCATTAGGGCCACGTCGTTATTGCGAAGAGCGGGCAGGGCAAAGAGGATGAGCCAGTAAGCCGTTGCGGCCTGCTGCACCTGCACGTGTCCTGTGGTGAACAGCGTACGGCACTTCGTGATTTTGTTGAAACGAACCAATAAAATGTTTACGATGAAGGCGATGAGCAGGAGGGTCATGACCTGCGAAAAGCCCTTTCCGAATACCTCCTCAACTCCTGCCGTAACCGCGTTCTGTCCGTAATAGGGGTCTATTACGCAGGCGGTAAGATTGAAACGATCCTTAAGTCCCGCAAGGATCGGGCGGAAATTGCTGGTCAGTCCGCCGGAACCTGCGTTCAGTATCAGCATTCCTATGATGGCCTTTAAGGTGCCTGCCAGCGTGTCATACCACTTCTTTCCCATCAGGCAGTAGCCGACGAGTGTCAGGAAGCCCACCATGTAAGGCGCCTTCTGTAAAATATAAGTTGCAAAAAAATCCCATATTGCAGCTAAAATTTGCATAATTTTACTCCTTTCGTTATGTAGTGACAATTTGCGAAGCAAATTGCCAGAGTGCCTCGTAGTGTTTCACAACGTAGATGGGCACTCGAACTCCCTTTCTAAAACTTTAAAACCTTAACCTAATCCTCTTCCTCGCAAGGGTACCTTTCCTCCGCCGCGAGAATATCCTCAGGAGTTCTTGCCGCAGCAAGCGCATCTATCAGCTCGTCATTGCAGAAGATCTGCGAAAGCTGCTGTATATTGTTCATATGCTCGTCGGAATTGACCGAGGAAAGGGTGAAGAAAATATTGGCCTCCTTTTTCTCGCCGTCCTCGTCCTCTCCGAAATCTATGAGCTCCTTCGAAACCATAAAGCCGATCCCCGTCTTAAAGGCACCTATGGGATTCTCCGTGGTATGGGGCATTGCGATATTGTGCTCGAAGACCATGTAGGGACCGTACTTTTCGATGCAGCTCACTATCTGCTTGTAATAGTCCTCGGAAACGCTTCCGTCGGCCACCAGCGGCAGGGCGCTCAAGCGGACCGCCTCCTGCCAGGTAACGTCCTTGCCGTCGATAAAGCTGTAGTGCTTTTTCTCAACTATTTCCTGTAATACCGTAGACATATTTACCTCCCATCTTTAATTACAGACACGACCTGAAGGGAATGTTCTGCGGATGCTCGAAGCAGTCCTCGAAGCCTCTGCGGTGGTGGTAATAAATTTTGTCCTTATCCTGGGGATAGACGTATTTGCCTCCCACCTGCCAGAAAAAGGGATGGAACTTATACTCATTCCTGTCCTTTTTGAAATCGTAGAGCAGCTTTATCTCCTCGCAGTCCGCCTGGAAATTCGTCCAAACATCCCAATGTATCGGGATGACCACCTTGCACTGAAGATTTTCCGCCATTCTCAAAACGTCTATGGAGGTCATCTTATCCTGCATGCCGATGGGGTTCTCGCCGAAGGAGCCGAAGGCTACGTCGATGTCGTGATCCTTGCCGTGCTTTGCAAAATAGATCGAGAAGTGGGAGTCTCCCGAATGATAGATATTTCCGCCGGGGGTCTTTACCAGATAATTGACCGCCTTTTCGTCCATATCCGTAGGGCACTTGCCCGTAAGCTCCTCCCTGTCCTCACCTGTGGAATCCGTGGTCACGATACAGGTGCGGTCAAAGCTGTCCAGACAGACTATCTCGATATCCTTGATCTTTATCACATCTCCGGGCTTGACTGTCTTGCAGCGCTCCTCGGGAACTCCCCACTTGACCCAGGTCTCCACCGACTTTGCGGGTCCTATGAAGGGAACCGGTATCTCCTTTCCGTTTTCGTCCGTCGTCTTCATATCGCTCTGGATAACGTGCGCCGCCCACTCCGCGGACATGTGGTCCTGATGATAGTGCGTCGCCAGCACAGCATCCACCTGCTTAAAGGCAAAGGGATCGATCACGAAGGGAACGTTCCTTAAGTTGGGCTGCATCATGCGCCCACCGCACATATTCGCCATCTGGTGGCCGGGCTTCATCTTTCCGTCGCCGTGAGTCCTCTTGCCGTTTCCGCACCATAAGTCGATCGTGATGTTGGCGTTTCCGGGAGTCTTAAACCAGATGCCGGTGCATCCGAGCCACCACATGGCCACATTCCCCGGCTGAACAACTTCATTTTCAATGTCCTCCACCAGCCAGGTACCCCATTCGGGGAAGGTGTTCATGATCCAGCTCTCTCTGGTCATTTCTGAAACCTTACTCATTTCTCCTACCTCCTGTTTAAATAATGTTTACGTTGCAATCCAATTCGCTTTTCAAATAAGCCTGATGTGTTCATCATAAAAGTTTTGTGTTCGTTTTTCAAGTCATTTTTGTTCGTTTTATGTTCGTTTTTCTCAATGAGCGAGCGCGTTTATGTGGCCTTTGTGCATTATTACCACTGGCTGATATAGGTAATAAGTTGGCGTGTTTTAGAGTATCTTTCCCGGCTGACATGTCATTTTGTTTTATATGTTCGTTTTTATTTGTCGCTTTTGCTGAAATTTTCAGCACATATTGTTGGTTTTATTTGTTCATTCATTTCTGATTGCACTTGAAAAACGATAATATCGGGATTATAATGTACATATATTTTCAAATAAGCTGCTTAAAACGCCCATATTTTACCCTTGAGCAAACGCACGTTAATTTCATTATTTATGTTCGTTTATAAAATGATTTGAGGAGGTTCAAATGAAGGTCGAAAAGAAGGTTATATCAGAACTGAATAAATGCTACTCCATGGCGGAGCTGGATCACAAAGGCGAACACTGCTTTCTTGTAGCTGCCGAAAAGCACGATCCCTGCTATCTTTTTTCCGAGGACGGGGAAAGACTGGAAACCGTCTGGGAGGAGCCGGGCGGAGTAATGACGATGGTGCAGGTCCCCGGAACGGACGGACAATTTCTGGCGACCCATAAATTCTATTCCCCGAACGATTCACTGGAGGCAAAGATCGTGATAGTTACGCCTAAACATAAGGACAACTGGGAGATCCGCACCCTCTGCAATGCCCCCTTCGTCCACCGCTTCGGGATCCTTCGCCGGGGAGGAGTGAATTACCTTATAGTATGCTGTCTCAAAACCGGGCACGAATTCAAGGACGACTGGCGCTTTCCCGGCGCCTGCTACGGAGCGGTGCTGCCGGAGGACCTTTCCGGCTATAGCGAGAGCAAGCCCCTGAAGCTCACCAAGCTCATGGGAAATATGCTGAAAAATCACGGCTATTCAAAGGTGAATTACGGAGGCTACGAGGCCGCCCTGGTGGGCTGTGAGGAGGGCACCTTCCTTTTCAGTCCTCCCGCCGTTGCCGGGGCCGACTGGGAAATCGAGCGGCTCTTAAGCGTTCCCTCCAGCGATTCCGTCCTCCTTGACTTCGACGGAGACGGCCAACCCGAGCTCGGCTGTATCAGCCCCTTCCATGGAAATTCCCTGGTCATCTACCACCTCGATGCGCACGGCAACTACGTTCCCCAGTGGAAATACGACAGGCCCGAGGCCGAGACCGAGATGATTCACGCGACCTGCGCCGCAACGATTCTCGGCAAACCCACCTGGGTAGTGGGCTGGAGAAAGGGCACGAAGGATACCATCGCCATAACCTGGGACAAGGACGCGGGAAATTATCACGTGGACTTTATAGACAGGAACACCGGCTGCGCGAACGCGATGCACTTTAAGAACAAGCAGGGCGAGGACATCCTCGTCGCCACCAACCGTGAGATCGACGAGATTGCAATGTATAAGCTGAGTGAATAAAGCTATGGGGGCTGTTGTATTGTGACAGCCCCGTCTTCTATTTATTGTACCTTTACCTCGCCGGCGAGGACCTTTTTATAATCCTCGTAATTTTTCTTTAAGAGCGCCGGCGTATCCAGCTCGTAAGGACAGTGGCTGGTGCAGTTTCCGCAGTGCAGGCAGTTTTCCGTTTTTTTCATCTCATTCTGCCAGTATTCCGAAAGCCAGTCCTCTGAGGGGGCGCGCCTTAGCATAAGCGATATCCTTGCACACTGATTTATTTCTATCCCCGCCGGACAGGGCATGCAGTAACCGCAGCCGCGGCAGAAATCTCCGGACAGCTCCTCCATTTCCTTACTTATAAAGGAGCTTATCTCCTCATTCATTTCGGGCGGGTTCTCCATATAGGACAGCCACTCCTCGAGCTCCTCTTCCCTCTGTATGCCCCAGATGGGCACCGCATTGTCAAACTGCGAGATGTAGGCGAAGGCCGCCTCCGAGTTATTTATGAGACCTCCGGCCAGGGCCTTCATACAGATAAAGCCCACATCGTAGTCCTTACACGACTTGACCAGCTCGATCTCCCTCTCGCCTGAAAGATAGGAGAAGGGAAACTGCAGCGTCTCATAGAGTCCCGACTTGACACACTCCTCGGCAATGCCGATCTTGTGGGCGGTAATACCGATATGTCTTATCATGCCCCTGGACTTGGCTTCGACCATGCACTCATAGAGGCCGGTTCCATCTCCCGGACGGTAGCACTGCTGAGCCAGATGTAGCTGGTAGACGTCTATGTAGTCGGTCTTTAATTTTTCAAGGGAGGTCTCCAGATCCCTCCAGAAATCCTCGGGGTTCTTGGCCGTAGTCTTTGTCGCGATAAATATATCCTCCCGCAACCCGCTCTCACCAAAGGCCTTTCCCAGCTTCTCCTCGCTGTCGCTGTAGGCTCTGGCAGTGTCGAAATACGTCATGCCCCCTTCCTTCGCCCTGCGCAGGATCCTGACTGCCGTATCCATATCGCAGCGCTGTATCGGCAGAGCGCCAAAACCATTCTGAACCGTCGTTATTCCGGTCCTTCCTAAAGTAACCTGATTCAACATACAAACCTCCTCGTATACCTTTCCTATTTACAATGCTGCCTTGATCTTTTCGATCATCTCCTTGTATTCATCGTCGGAAAGGAAGACCTTTTTCGGATTCATCTCGAAGACGCCGCCCCATTCCTCCTTGTCGCGGTATTTGGGTACAAGGTGGAAATGCAGATGGCGGCCGGTATCGCCGTATGCCCCATAGTTGAGCTTATCCGGATGGAAGGCTGCATGGATGGCCTTCGCCGCCCTGTTTACATCCTCAAAAAAGGCGTTGCGCTCCTCGTCGGTAAGCTCTACTATCTCGCCGATGTGGTCCTTATAGGCGACTATACAGCGCCCCGGATGGCTCTGTTCCTTAAAGAGGATCAGCATACTCACCTTGAGATCACAGATATATATCCCGAAGGCGTCCAGCAATTCATTTTTCATACAGTAACCACAGTTTTGATCTTTCATATTTTTCCTTTCTGCCGCGTTTTTTGCGGCGCACGAAGAGAAATTCCAAAGGATTTCTCTGATGCGATAATTGCATTGGAGACGCTTTAGCGACACCAATGCGAAGTTCTGCTATACAAAGAGGGCGCAATAAAAACCATCACTGACAATTTTTATCACACCCTCTACAACTTCTGATGTTTTTTAATTCAAAAACAGCTTGCCCTTACTTAGCATACTTTCCGTCGATAAATACAATCTCCTCATCGGGGCCGAATGCGTTGGCGCTATAAGCCTTGGACAGTGCAATGATCCAGTCAACGAGCATCCAGATACCGCAGCCTCCCAGGGTGATGAGCTTAAGCACTCCGAACAGGATCTGTCCTCTGCAGAATCTGTCTACGCCCAGCTCGCCCAAAAGAAAAGCAAACACCCATACAAAAAGATTTTTATTATATCTCTTCTCCATAGCTTCCTCCTTAAATAATAAAATATTATTGTGTTAACTTTCGTACAATTTTACTAGACAATAAAGCCCTTGTCAAATATCCTGGTCTTTTTAAGGTTTACATAATGCAATACTCATTTTTTCTAACTGACAAATATCTTACACTCTGTTTTGACATATTATTTTTAAGGCATTATAATCATCACAAATCATCACAAATCATCACATAAAGATATTTTCATCACAATTCATCACAAATACAGAAAATCATCACAGGAAAAATAGCCATGAGAAAAACAGATCCCTTCACAAGAACCCCCGGCGTGGCCGGAGCCGCTCTTGAAGTCAGACATTCGATCGAAAAAATATCTCATATTATTCCGCAGAAGCAGAGCTTGCGGAAATGATACAAAAGGCCAACGATGATGGCTATAACGTTCTTGTTGCCATAGATGATATTGCCAGAACTCCCGACATGGTAAAATTTCTGTCAATATGGGGAACAATGCTTTTAGACGACAGGAAGCATATATATTTTGTATGTACAGGACTTTCCAAAAACATCGAGGACTTCACTGCCGAACCCAACCTCACATTCTTCAAGAGGAGCGACCCCATAGAGACAGGTCCTCTAAATAAATATGAGATTGCCAGCATGTATCAAAAGCTGTTAAACATAGATGAGACAGGGGCTGTAGAGCTTTCAAAGCTCACCTGTGGCTACGCCTATGCCTATCAGGTGCTGGGTTCTCTTTACTTCAACAAAAAGCAAAATGAAACCCTTCAGGATATTTTAAGTGAATATGACAAAGTCCTTTTCAGCGATTCCTATGATCTGATCTGGAGGTCGCTTACAGATGCCGAGCAGCAATTTGTACGGCTTATCCTGGCCTCATCCTCTGGAAAGGCTTCGGATATAAAAGAGCAGATGTCCCATCCCAGCGGCTACGATTCACTGCGTGACCGCCTGAGAAACAAGCATCTGATAAATACACAAAAACGAGGCTATATCTCTATCGACCTGCCGCGTTTCAAAGAATACGTCCAGCTATGGCATTCCTGATGAAACATCACCTGAAAACCGAGCCTTAATGACGATGACCAGCCCTGTCCTTCCGCAAGCTCGAACACGCTATCCGCATATTCTTTGTAATTTGCCTCTATGCACATCAGGATATAGGCATTGAGCTTGTTGTATGCCGTAGAGAATACTCCTACGTTTTCCTGTACGAACTGCAGCTGAATGAGCAAGCTTTTACAACAAACACAGCAACAAAGCTTCAACAGATATTATTAAGAAAAAACTATCCAGCTTGGGGTTGCAGCTTCAGCATCACCCCTTCTTTATCAGGCATTGCTCTCCCTCAAAAGCAAAACCGTATTTCAGGATGTTTTCCTTAGGTATTCCTTTTTGCAGAAGGTCTGCGTCATACCGCTTTTCTTCTATCTGTTTCAGGGCGTTTTCTGCTGTATCCTCCAGATTTTTTTCGCCCTTTCTCTCGTTAAACACCTTAAATTCCATTATCACCGCCGGAGCATTGAGGTCTTTCGGATCCATCACAACATCGTAGCGTCCAAATCCGCTTTCACGGTTGCTCTTTACCGTATAATCCTTAGCCTTATCCACCATAAGTCCCAGCACAAACCCGTGATAGAATCTTTCAGGTTCCTTTTTCCCCGATGCCCTGCCTCCTGCATCAAAATAACTGAAGGTATTCAGGGCGACATCATTCATATAATAATTCATCTCATCCTCATCGCCCTTAAGCATAGCCTTTATAAAGTCACTGAAATCATCATTTTCCTCAAACCAGCCCGAGATCATTTTGGAAAACATTCTCTTTACTTCAAAATTCGTCAGTCTCAAAGCATAAACCGGCTCATCATTGGTGTGCTCCCTTATTATACGTTCCACCTTAAGGTAACCCGATGCCAGCAGCAGACTCCATATTGCATTTTTATTCTTTAACAACTGATCGAATATGATCTGCTCATCGATCCTGGCTTCTATGCACTCCCCGTTAAGCAGCTTCTCAAATTCTGTTTTAACTCTCCTGTCGCCCTCCCTGATAAGCTTGCCTGCAAGCCCGTTCGAGCTGGTATTAGCCCAGTGAGTATCATATACTCCTGTATCAAGATACAATGTCACCGACCAGGGATTATAGATATCAGTCACCTTCCCAAACGTAAAGCCGTCATACCAGAATTTGACGTTTTCCTTTTCCTCCTCCGGTATACCCTGAGCATCCATAGCCGCAAAGACCTCGTTCTCCGTAAAACCAAAGGCCGTTGCATATTCGTCCGATGTGGTAGTTATAACATTAATATTATTCAAATCTGAAAAAATTGACTCCTTGCTGACCCTGGTTATCCCCGTCATCACAGCCCTTTCCATAGACGGGTTGGTCTTAAAGGTATTGTTGAAAAGACTTCTTATGAAGGATGTCATCTCATCCCAATAGTCGCCAATGTAAGCCTCCTGCAGCGGAGTATCGTATTCATCAAGGAAGATCAGAACCTTTTTTTCGTAGTATTTATTGAGCAGCCTTGATAAAAGATTAAGGGAATACTCTGCATCCACATCGCTCATTTCTTCGTTAAGCTTTTTGAATGCATTTTTTTCTTCCTCGGTTATAACTGAACTCGTTTTCAAATAATCAAAGTCTGAAACTATTCTGAATATCTGCTTTTTTATACCCGTGACCGCATCCTCATAATTACCGGCCTTTACCCCGGCAAAGGTCAGGAATATCACCGGAAATGTCCCCTGCAGCCTTCTGTATTTCTCTTCCTTAAAGATATCAAATCCCTCAAACAGATCCCCTCTGTTCTCATACCTGTTCGAAAAGAAATAATCCAGCATGCTCATATTGAGGGTTTTTCCGAAACGGCGGGGTCGTGTTATAAGCGTTACCGCGTCTCCACTCTCCCACCATTCCCTGATAAACCCGGTCTTATCCACATAAAAGTTGTTTTCTTCAATCAGTTTTGCATAATCCTGTACACCGATCGCTACTGTTTTAGCCATATAAAAATTCCTCTTATATTGATGCGGATCGCTTATATCATTTTTGCATTTACTGTATTTTACACGACATACAAACCCGTTTCAATTCCTCACCATCCCCTCAACCACCTCTGCAATTGCGTTGTGGTCGTTGTCGTTTGCGGTGGTGAATTCGGCAAGGGCTTTGAGCTCGTCTATGGCGTTTGCCATGGCTATGCCGTGGCCCGCGGCCTTTATCATGGAAAGGTCGTTGCTCTCGTCGCCGATGGCATAGGAATTTTCAAGCGGGACCTCCAGCTTTTTGCAGAGCGCTTCTATGGCGCGGCCCTTGGAAACGTCGGCGGGGCCTATCTCCAACAGCACGTCGCTGGTTATCAGGGTATAGAGCCTCTCCCCGACCACCTGATCGATAAAGGCCTTGAATTCTTCGAGGAGATGTCGCCCCTTGAGAGTTGAGATTATGACCTTATAGGGCTCATAGCCCTCTTCTTTGAGCTTCGCCTCGCAGTTATCCACTATCATATAGGGCATCTTAAGCCCCCTGCTGTAGGCCACCAGGGCCTCGTGCTCCACCTCGCCTATCACGTGGGTATGCGTATAGGTCAGGGCTCCGAAGTCCTTATCTTTCCCCTCGTCGAGTAAAAACCTCATATCCTCGTAGCTTAAAGGGCAGGTATAGATATTTTTACCGGCGCCCACATCGTAGATCACCGCCCCGTTATAGCCCACTACAAAAAAACCGGACTTCAAAAGTCCGTATTCCCTGGCGATATTGATGCCGCTTACAGCCGGCCTGCCCGTCACGAAGACAAATTTATGCCCCGCATCTATGAGGGTGTGTATGGCCTTGAGATTTTCGTCGGATATCCTCTTGTCCGTCGTAAGAAGGGTCCCGTCCAGATCGGAAAAGAGGATCTTTGTATAACTGTTCATATTTACCTGTGCCCGCTTTCGTGGAAACACCTAAGCTTTTCGTATATTTCATAGGGGACTGAAAGGTCTCCCCAGCCTGTGGCGAGATCTGTCCGCGGCTTGATGGCGCCGTGATAGTCCGAGCCGCCGGAGTACATGAGGTCGAATTCATCGGCCAGCTCCTTCATCTGCCGCTTCTGCGAAGGAGTGAAGGTCGTATAAAGTATCTCCATCGCGTCCAGACTGTTTTCCTTCAAGTGGCTGACGAGCCCGTGTATCTTGTCATACCCCATGTGATAGAGGGTGGGGTGGGCAAGCACCGCGATGCCTCCGGTCTTATGGATGAGATTTATGGCATCGACAGCGGTTATCTTTTCCCTGCTCACAAAAAACGGCTTATCCTCGCCTATGTAGCGTTCAAAGGCCTCCTTCATATTGGAGGTATAGCCGTGCTCCATCATGTACTTCGAATAGTGGGCACGGGTGATGATGGCGCCGGGATTTGCCTCGAGGAGCTTTTCATAGCTTATATCCATATGCAGCCCGTCACGAAGGAGCTTGCACATCTTTTCATTCCGCACGTCCCTCGAATGCCGGAATTCCTCAAGATATTTGTCGAAATCCGGGGCGCTGTAATCTATAAAAAGCCCGACTATATGTATGTCCTTGCCGTTATATTCGGAGGAAAATTCAATGCCGTCCACGATCTCCGGCGCATTTTCGGTCACCGAAGCATGGGCATGGAGCTCCTCGAGCCCCTCTACCGTATCATGGTCCGTAAGCGCCAGGGCGGAAAGCCCCTTTTCTACGGCATAGTCCAAAAGCTCCGAGGGGGTCAGGGTTCCGTCGGAGCGGATGGAATGAGTATGAAGATCGACTATGCGGCTGTCGGATGCGGACATCAGTTTTCGTCCTCTTCGATATTCGCGGTGTAGATAGTGCGCTTCCTGAAGTCGTCGCTGGAAGCCAGATACTCGTCATAGGTGGTGACCTTGTCGATAAGCGTTCCGTCGGGAAGTATCTCCATTATCCTGTTGGCCGTGGTCTCCACAAACTGGTGGTCGTGGCAGGTAAAGAGCACTACGCCGGGGAACTTGATAAGTCCGTTGTTTAAAGCGGTTATGGCCTCCATATCGAGGTGGTTCGTAGGCTCGTCCAAAAGCAGGATATTGGCCCCGCTTATCATCATCTTGGACAGGAGGCAGCGTACCTTCTCACCTCCCGACAGGACGCTGACCTTCTTGACCCCGTCCTCTCCGGGGAAGAGCATACGTCCAAGGAAGCCCCTTACATAGGTCACGTCCTTTATCTCCGAATAGCCCGTAAGCCACTCGGTTATGTTGTAGTCGTTGTTGAATTCCGCGTTGTAGTCCTTCGGGAAATAGGCCTGGGAGGTGGTCACGCCCCATTTGTAATCGCCCGAATCCGGCTCCATCTCTCCCATCAGTATCTTAAAGAGGGTGCTGATCGCCAGCTCGTTGGAGCCTACAAAGGCCACCTTGTCGGTCCTCTTTAAGGTAAATTCTATATTATCAAGAATCTTATTGCCGTCTATCGTCTTGGTAAGGCCGTGGACCTCCAGAACCTCGTTTCCTATCTCCCTCTCGGGCTTAAAATCAATATAGGGATATTTTCTGGAGGAGGGCTTTATTGTATCGAGCTCGATCTTTTCAAGCGCCCTC
>JAFTEI010000070.1 GCA_017453965.1 Lachnospiraceae bacterium | reverse complement strand
CGCAGGCGCTCATAGGTGAGCCGCCGCTAATAATACTGGATGAACCCACGGTAGGCCTGGATCCGCTGCAGATCATCGAGATAAGGCAGCTGATATCGGAGCTTAAGGAAAAGCACACGGTCATATTGAGCTCGCATATCCTGCAGGAGATAAGCGCGGTCTGCGACCACATAATGATAATCTCCAGGGGAAGGCTCGTAGCCTCGGATACTCCGGAAAATCTTGCCAGGAGCGTTTCCAAGGAGGTTAGCACAAGCTTACAGCTCTGGGGCGGAGAGCAGGAGATAAGGGAGAGCTTAAAGGACGTCGGAGGGATATCCTCGATCGAGGTCACGGCCTCCGATGAGGAGGGGATACTTTCTGTGGAGCTTAAGGCGAAGGAGGGGGATATAAGAGAGGAAGTGTTCAAGGCCCTGGCTGCCTCCGGTATCCCGGTGCTGGAGATGCACACCACCAGGCAGACCCTCGAGGATATTTATTTGAGGCTGACCGGAGATAATGCGGATATCGCTGATACGGATACCGGCAAGGCTGATGAAACCGTTGCCGGGGAAACCAAGGCTGAGGAAGCCAAAGCTGATGAAACCAAAGCCGATGAAGTCAAGGCCGGTGATGCAAATACAGATATCTCTGAGGAGGTAAAGGAATAATGCTTGCGATATTTAAGAAGGAGTGCAGGTCCTATCTCTATTCTGTGACGGGAGCTCTGTTTGTCTCTATAAATCTTTTGATCCTGGGGCTTTATTTCATGGCCAATAACCTGGTGGGAATGTCGGCGTCCTTGGCGCCGGTCATGATCAACGTCCTGTTCATACTGCTTATAATGGTTCCCGTGCTTACGATGAGAAGTCTCGCGGAGGAGAGGAAGCTCAGGACGGACCAGCTGCTTTTGACCTATCCGGTCTCTGTTTTCAGGATAATAGCGGGAAAGTATCTGGCCCTGCTGGCGGTATTTGCTCTTCCGGTAGCGGTCTCGTGCCTGTATCCCATAGTCTTGAGCTCTTACGGGGATGTGGCCTATGCGGAATCCTACGCATCGATCCTGGGCTATTTTCTGTTCGGAGCCGCGTGTCTCAGCATCGGACTCTTTATCTCGTCAATAACGGAAAGCCAGGTCATCGCTGCAGTACTGACCTTCGCGGCCCTGTTTTTAACGTATCTCATGGGCGGGATAGTGAGCCTTCTGACCTCGGGCGGCAATAAGGCTGCGGAGATCTTAAATATCTTTGATTTCCCCGGCAGACTTGAAAATATAATGAGCGGTATATTGGATCTTAAGGATATATTTTATTTCCTTTCGGTCACGGCCCTCATGCTTTTTTTGACCTGCCAGTCTTTATTGAAGCGCAGATTTACTGTTTCCAAAAAGACCATAAAGCTTTCGGTCTATTCCAACGCACTCATAATTATCGTTATAGCGGCTGTGGTGGCGGCGAATTTCGGGATGAGCAAGATCCCTGCAAGGTATACGGAATTTGACCTGACAGAGGACGGGAAATTTACTCTTTCCCAGGAGTCTGTAGATTATATAAAGGCGCTGGACGAGGACATAACGATATACTGTATAGGCACAGAGGATATGATGAACGGCTACGATTATAAGGAGGTCACCTATACCCTGGGCCAGTATGACGAGCTTTCCGACAGGATAAAGGTCGTTTACAAGGACCCGTCCAAGGAGCCCGATTTCACGGCGCAGTTTAGCGACGACAATGTCGAAGTCGGTTCTCTTATAGTGACGGCGGGAGATAAGAGCAAGGTCATCTCCTCTTATGAAATGTTTGAGACAGAGGTGGACTACCAGAATTATACCCAGAATAAGACGGCCTATGACGGGGAGGGGCAGATCACAAGCGCGATAGCCTACGTAACTACCGATGACATACCGAAGGTTTACGTTATCACAGGACACGGAGAGAAGACCCTGGGCTCCTACGCGAGGCTAAATGCCGCGGTGAAGAAACAGAACCTCGACGTGGAGGAGCTCAACCTCATGAATGTCGATAAAATTCCGGAGGACGCGGGAGCCGTAATGATGATGGGACCCACCGTGGATCTTTCCGCGGATGATGCGGGCAAGGTTTCAGCCTATCTTAAGAGCGGGGGAAACCTTGTGGCGGCTGTCGGTTATACTGAGGAGGAAACGCCAAATCTGGATAAGATATTCAGTGAATATAAGGTTACGAGGCTGAACGGGATCGTATTTGAAGGGGACGCGGACTATATGTACCAGACGCCGTTGTACCTCCTTCCAGAGGTGGAGAGCTCAGCCATCACCAGTGAAATAAAGAACAGGAAGATGCTCTGCCTGGTGCCTGAGAGCGCGGCCTTTTTAAGCGAGGACAGCGGTGAGGACGATGGGGAGGATAACGGAATAGAGATGGCGCTTACCAGCTCGGATAAGTCCTATCTTAAGAAGAATATAGACGAGACTACGGGCTATGAAAAAAGCAGCGGAGACCAGGACGGTCCATTCGATATCGCGGCTTATATCAGCGTCTCTTCTGAAAGCGGAAAGGATACAAATATCGCTTTAT
>JAFTEI010000069.1 GCA_017453965.1 Lachnospiraceae bacterium | reverse complement strand
GATATAGAGGAGCCCTGCGTCATTGCTGCCGGACTGCTGTACTAAATGATGGAAGACTATCAGTATGGCAAAGAAGCCTAAAAGCATCTTGGAAGTCTGCAGCGAAAGAAAATCCTCATTCCAGCCGGTTCCGTCGTCTCCTACGTAATAATGCTTTTTAGTATCGCTGTTATAAAGACGCTCGGCTCTTCCGGTATAGGTAAGGCCGCACAGCATGGCGTATATAAAAGGAATTACTAAGAGCCAGGGAGCAAAAGTGATGCTTTTTATACGGGCGGAAAGAGTGGATCCTTCAGCAGCTGCATGTGCCGGAGCTCCATAAGTATAGTTTTCCATCTGGGGCTCAAATTTAGAGATCAGCAGGCTGACCGTGTCCTCGTAGACAGGGGGGCGGCTTTCCTCGTTATAGCACCTGATCTCAAGTATCTGTCCGTTATGCTCCGTGAAATAGTCGGCAACAACGTCGTAATCCTGGTACTGGGTATCCTTCCTGCTGTAGCAGACCCTGTGGAAGTCAATTTCGCCGAGGGTAATGTCCGCGTGTTCGGGGGTGCTTGTGATGGAATAGCCCGGAGCTGAGTCGGCGAGATGCTTCTCAATTGCTGCGAAATCTGTAATGTCAAGTCCGCCTTCGATTATGCGGAATTCCTGGAAGAATATGTAGTCATCCGAGAGGGCAACGAATTCAACCCCCATCCTTTTCAGCTCGTTGGCTATTTCCCTTCTGGAACTGTCCTGGAAATACCTGAGATAGTTTCTGGTAGTGACTACATTTATGTCGAACTTTTTGATGTGTGTTACAGCTCCGACTTTTTCGAATGTGGTGGAGCCGAACTTTGACTTTTCCTCACCCTTGCTGCCGATGGTGATGTATATACCTAAGACGATCAGCAGAAGGATAGAAAACATTATGCTTTTTTTCCATTTGACCAGCACCCTCATGGGTAATATTAAAACATAAGTTAAGAGTCCATAACAAGAGGCATGAGGGAAAAGTTATAATTATGAGATTTTAATAAAAGGCGGACTATGGTATAATGTCTCCCGTATGAAGGACACTATACAAAATATTCTGGATGAGCAGTATGACTTTGGCAGGGAGGTGAAACCCCTCTCTTTTTCTTGTGATGTCATAAGCTGCGCCATGTCGGCAGACAGCGAGCAGTTCGGCTCCTTTTACATAATGGGGGAGAAGAATACCAGAGGTTTTGTTTACTGCACAGACCTTCGTTTTCAGCTAAGGGAGACGGAGTTTACCGGGGGTAGCTGTGAGATCCCTTACAGGCTTTCGTCGAAAGGCCTTGAGCCGGGGGATGTGCATAAGGGGACAGTTTTCATCGTGTCCGATCACGGAGAATACGAATTACCTTTTGAGATAAGTATTCTGAGCGAGATACCCGGCAGCAGCCTGGGGGATATCCGCAATCTTTTCCATTTCACGAATCTCGCAATGACAGACTGGAAAGCTGCATGCGACCTGTTCTATTCAGGGAGTTTTGTAAATATACTTTCAGGAACGGATTCCCAGTATATAACGGCCTACAGGGCGCTTTCTACATATAGCGGCAACCAGTTCAACATGGAAAAGTTCCTGCAGATTGCCCACAAGAAGGTTCCGCCTACATACAGTTTTGACTGCAAAGAGATAGATATGGACATATCCGAGGCTGAAAACCCCGGCGAGGTCGTCGTGCGGCGCGAAGGCTGGGGATATTCCAAATTGACCATATCCGTCCGGGGAGACTTTCTGGAAAATGATACGGATGTCATTATCTCTGATGATTTTGAAAAAAATGAGGCTGTCATAGAATACCATGTGGTCAGTGAAAAGCTTCATGCCGGGCTTAATAAAGGCCTGATATTGATAAACAGTGAGAATGAGTCATATTCAGTACCTGTTTATGTCCATGCCCTTGAGGTTGCACCGAATCACAGGGACAGGAAGCTTTTGATAAAGCTTACCTCCAAATATATAGATTTCAGGGTCGGCAGGATAACCAAGGCTGAGTGGTGCAGGGAAAGCGCTTCAATAATCACGCCTGTGCTTTCCGAGGATACGGACAGGGTCGACCTGAGGCTTGTTCAGGCTCAGATCCTGCTGATGGAAAAGAGGGCGGAGGAGGCAGGCAGGATACTTGAGATGCTTTCGGTCCGTATGGAAACGGAAGAACAGCTGCCTGAATTAAAAGGTTTTTACTGCTATCTTAAGAGCATATATGCATCGGATCCCATAATGGAGGAATCCCTTGCTGATGAAGTCTGGGAGCTTTTTAGGGAAAATGATGACAACTGGAGGCTCGCATGGCTTTGTCTTTATATGCGGGAGGAATACAAAAACAGCGTCCGTAAGCGTGATGAACTGCTGCGGGACCAGTTTGAGAAAGGCTGCCGAAGCCCTCTTATGATGCTGGAGGCTGTGCATTTGTTTATAGCTGATCCCAAACAGATGGAGAAACTAGGCAGATACGAGCTTACGGTGATGAGGTTTGCGCTGAAATTCGGTATCACTAGCTCATCGCTCCGGGAGAGGTTTGCGTTCTTAAGTGACGATGTGCATGCATTTTCCGATGAACTTCTGGACATGCTCATAGACTGTTACGAGATACAGCCGGACAGGGATATACTGGCTGCGCTGTGTACGCATCTTATGAGAGGAAACTGCATAGGCAGCAGGTACTTCAGATGGTACTCGGAAGCAGTCGAGCAGGAAATCAGGATGGCTAGACTGTATGAATATTATATGATGTCCATATCTCATACCTATGACGGTCTTCTGCCGAAGATAGTGCTGATGTATTTTGCATACCGCTCAAATCTTGATTCTGCCAGGACAGCACTTCTTTATGCTAATGTGCTAAGGCACAAGACAGAATATACCGAGCTCTATGAAAGATACGAGGAGAGCATGTCTGCCTTTGTGGAAGAGCAGCTCATTAACCGCAGCCTGGATGAGAATATG
>JAFTEI010000068.1 GCA_017453965.1 Lachnospiraceae bacterium | reverse complement strand
TGCGGCAGATGAATGATCAGCCATACTGTCAGTCAGCCTGAGGGCCGTTGTAGCGAATACCAAGCATGGTAATATCATCAAACTGCTCACTGGCTCCCACAAAATCATCGATTTCCCTTTTTACATTCCTGAGGCTTTTTTCGGGGATTGCTCCGCTCTCAAGATTCAGGGCTCTTAATATCCCCTCCTCGCCTAACATTTCCTCATTGATATCTGATGCCTCGGTCACACCGTCAGTATAGATAAAGACGCTGTCCCCGGGCTCCAGCCTGAAGTCGTGCGATTCATATTTTATTCCCTCTAATGAGGCCACAGGCAGGAAATGCTTGTATTTTATAAGCTCATATTCCCCGTCCTTATGACGAAGGGCAGGATTCTCGTGGCCTGCATTTACCGCCTTTCCCTCGCCGGTGGAGAGAGTTATGATCGCAAACCATACAGTAACGAAGAGTCCCATGGGGTTCCTCTCGCAGAGAGTACTGTTCACGTCGGTGATCATATCTCCCGGATTGCCGCCCGAATATGCCCGGAGCTTTATAAGGAGCTTGGCTATCATCATAAAAAGCGCCGCAGGCACGCCTTTTCCGGATACATCGGCTATCACGAGTCCCAGATGATCCTCATCTATCAGGAAGAAATCATAGAAATCACCGCCCACCTCCTTCGCGGGCGTCATGGAAGCATAGATATCGAAATCATTTCTGTCCGGGAAGGGAGGGAACTCATTCGGCAGTATGGCTGCCTGGATCTTTTTCGCTATTGTGAGCTCGGTTCCTATCCTTTTATTCTCAGCCGTCACCTTCGTGAGCCTGTCAACATACAGCAGCGTATCATGCTCCATCTGATCAAGTGACTCCGCCAGGGTCTCTATCTCGCTTATTGAGCTTATATTCTTAAGGACATCGTCAGATGCCTCAGTATTTTCAGCTGCAAATCTCTGAGCCTCTTTTGTTATGATCCGCATGGGCTTCACGAAATGCTTTCGAAGGAAAAGATAAGTGGATACAGCGGCAGCAAGGGCTAAAAGTATGGTGGCGGCTATCACCCGGTTAAGGAAGCGCATTCTGCCCGTGGCAAGCTCTTCCATGGGGCGCTGTACGCAAAGAACGGCAGAGACATTACCCTTGCTGTCCTTTATGGGGATCAGCGAGGTGATATGAGGCTCCTTTCCCCTTAAGCTGCTGGTACGCAGTATCGTCCCCCGCTCAAGACCCTCCTCATAGATTTCCCGGTAGATATTCCGGTATTCGTCATTTGTGGTCTCCCTCCTGTAGCCTCTGGGCCAGGGATCATAATCGCTGCTCCGGTTCTGTACGCTCACGACAAGAGTGAATTCATCATAGGTTCCAGGGTCGGGAACTATGGCATAGATGAGTGTAACGTCCTGCTTCTGACAAAGGGTATAAAGCCTTTCGTTCATCAGCCGGTATTCGTCACTTTCCTCCTCCACATCAAGATATTCCTGTATATTGTCGCCATTTATGAGAGTTGCCGCTGTTTCGGCGGTCCGGAAGGCGGATTCATTATATTCATTGGTCAGGGATACGGTAAACTGCCTGTAGCCAATATAGCTCTGCAGCATGCCGAAGAATAAGAGCAGAAGTACTGAACCGAGTATTATCCTGAAAGAAAGCCCTTTTATATGTTTTTTGATACTGTCCATCAGTGAAAGTTTCATCCCCTCATTTCTTACTAAGAGAGAATATATTGATTCAGACGCCAAAAGTACTGAATCATGGTTTTGATACAACGACGCCCAAAGTCAAATGGCTTTTTGAACAAGTTCAAACGCCATTTAGCCTTTTGGCGTTTGTATCATATATTAGTAAATGAAAAAACGCAAGAGTTAATTTATGGCAGGCGGCAAAACTGCATTCTTTTTTTACCATTCAGTGCAAAGCCATGCGCCTGCCGCAGGCCGCATGACAGAAGGCGGCTGTCAGTTTTGCGACGGCCTGAGCGAAGCGGAGACCTGCGGCACAAGATTATCGAAGCGCTTATCCTTTCTATGTTTTGTTGCATCAAACCTGGCATAAGC
>JAFTEI010000067.1 GCA_017453965.1 Lachnospiraceae bacterium | reverse complement strand
GGGGTCGAAGCCGTAGCTCATCATGGTCACAGTGTCGCTCTTGCCCTCGAGCACAGGCAGCTTTGCCACCATGGTCTGTATCGGGGTCGTCTGGTATTTTCCGCCGTAGGGCATGAGCACCGTCCCCGCCCCGATCGAGGAGTCGAACATCTCCACCAGCCCCTTTTGCGAGCATTCACTGAGGCTTGAGAGGGTCTCGAGCCACTTGGCCTTTACGTCTTTTACATCCACTATCTGTCTGAAATAGCTGTCGTCATCGGGGGCTGTGACCTCTACCTCCGCCTCGGAGGAGGCTCCGTTGGTATTGAGGAACTTCCGGCTGATATTGACTATATCCCGGCCCCGCCACCTTAGGACGAGCCTTGGCTCCTTTGTCACGACGGCCACTCTCGTGGCCTCCAGGTTTTCCTCGGCGGCCAGGCGCATGAATTCCGCCTCGTTTTCAGGGGCGACCACGACTGCCATCCTCTCCTGGGACTCGGAAATCGCCAGCTCTGTCCCGTCGAGGCCGGCATATTTTTTCGGAACCATATCGAGATTGACCTCCAGGCCGTCCGCCAGCTCGCCTATGGCTACCGAAACTCCGCCTGCGCCGAAGTCATTGCAGACCTTTATTAAAAGTGAAGCCTCTTTTCTCCTGAAAAGCCTCTGAAGCTTTCTCTCGGTGGGAGCATTACCCTTCTGCACCTCCGCGCCGCAAAGCTCCAGGGACTGTGTCGTATGTACCTTGGAGGAACCCGTAGCTCCTCCGCAGCCGTCGCGCCCGGTGCGCCCGCCCAGAAGGATGACCACATCCCCGGGCTCGGACTTCCCGCGGACCACGTTCGCCCTCGGGGCCGCCGCGATAACGGCTCCTATCTCCATTCTCTTTGCCACGTAGCCGGGATGGTAGATCTCGTGCACATAGCCCGTGGCAAGGCCTATCTGGTTTCCGTAGGAGGAATAGCCGTGGGCGGCCTCCCTGACCAGCTTCTTCTGGGGTAGCTTGCCCTTTAAGGTCTTTGAAACGCTTATCGTAGGGTCTGCCGCTCCAGTTATCCTCATGGCCTGATATACATATGAACGCCCGGAAAGCGGATCCCTTATGGCTCCTCCGAGACAGGTCGCCGCTCCTCCGAAGGGCTCTATCTCCGTAGGGTGGTTGTGGGTCTCGTTCTTGAACATGACGAGCCACTCCTCCTTGTGCTTCTTTCCCTTCTTATCCTCTATCTCTACCGGCACCACGATCGAGCAGGCGTTGATCTCGTCCGACTGCTCCTGGTCCTTAAGCTTCCCGTCTTTTTTCAGCGCCTTCATCCCCATGAGGGCTATATCCATAAGGGAGACTGCCCTGTCGTTGTCCTTGCCGTAAACCTTTTTCCTCGTCTTTAAATAGCTCTCATAGGAAGCCTTTACCGGCTCGTTGTAGAAGCCCTCTTCGAACTCCGTGCCGGTCAGCTCCGTCAGGAAGGTCGTGTGGCGGCAGTGGTCCGACCAGTAGGTATCCAGGACCCGAATCTCCGTCATAGTGGGGTTTCTCTTCTCTGTCTTCGAAAAATATTTTCTTATATGCTCAAAGTCCTTAAAGGTCATGGCGAGTGAAAGCGAATCGTAGAGCTTTTGAAGCTCCGCGGTATTAAGCTTTGTAAAGCCCTCGAGCACCTCGATATCCTCCGGCTCGTCATAGTCCACTATCAGGGTCTCGCTCTTTTTTTCGGAGGCCAGCCTCGAATCCACGGGGTTCATGACGTACTGCTTTATCTTATTTAACTCGGCGCGGCTAAGGTCGCCGGAGATGCAGTAGACGTCGGCGGTGGCTATGACAGGCTTTTCCCTGCAACCCAAAAACTCCAGGCATTGGACAGCCGAGTCCGCCCTCTGGTCAAACTGTCCCGGCAGGGGCTCCACGCTGAAGATCTTGTCGCCCTTCTCATGGCTGAATTTCTCCTCATACAGAATGTCTACCGGAGGCTCAGAAAAAACGCTGGTTTCAGCCTCTCTGAAGGCTTCTTCACCAACGTTTTCGACATCGTATCTAATTAGCTTCCTTACCTTTATATCCGCTTTTATTCCGATGTAATTCTTAAATTCTTCGGTCAGCTCCTTCGCTTTTACGGCGAAGGGTTCCTTTTTCTCAACGTAGATCCTTCTTACCATGTACTCCTCCCTATGCTCTTTGATTTCTAAGTCCGTGCTCCTTAAGTTCGTGCTCTTCGTAATAGCCCTTGGCGAGGCGCTCCTCAAATTTTTCCCGCCTCAAGGGTCTGTCAAAGAGGAAGCCCTGGGCCGCCGAGCACTGTATCTGCTTTAAAAACTCCGCCTGCTCGGGGGTCTCCACTCCCTCCGTTATTACCTTTATATTCATTTCGTTGACCATGCGTACAACGTTCGAGATTATGATCCTCTCCTGGATACTCTTCGTATCCAGAAGGGATTTGTCTATCTTAAGTACGTCCACCGGCAGATTCTTAAGAAGACTTAAGGACGAATAGCCGGTCCCGAAATCGTCCATGGAGGTGGTAAGCCCGTAGCTCTTTAAATACTCCACCGCCTGTACCAGCTTTTCCTTGTCAGCCACGTCCACACTCTCCGTAAATTCGATCTCCAAATACTTCGCCGGAACGTGATAATGCTTGATAGTTTCAACTATCTGCTTGTAGAAGCCCGCGTTTGAAAAATACACCTTTGAGAAGTTTACTGAGATCGGCACAACGTCCATTCCCTTGTCCAGCCAGTCCCTTATGGCGCGGCAGGTGCTGTTTAAAACGAAGAAATCTATATTGCAGATAAAGCCATTCCTTTCAAACAGGGGCACGAAATCATCCGGAGGGATGACGCTGTCCCCGTCCATCCATCTCACAAGGGCCTCGGCCCCCATAAGCGAATAATCTGTCAGGTCTATCTTCGGCTGATAATAAACCACAAACTCATGATTTTCAAGAGCCGTCCTCATCCTGCTCTCAATGTCCTTTTCTCTGAGGAGCCTGTCCCTTAAGGCGTTGTCATAATATACAGGCATGAGGTTTCCGTTCTGCCTTGCCATAGAGTAGGCCGTGGAGGCATTCTCCAGCACCAGGGACATATCCTCGTCCGCTCTTGCGACCTTGTATATCCCTATATAGAAGGAAAGGGCGAGGTCCACATCGCCGTCGTCGCTCCTGAAGCGGACGCTGAAATTGGCAAGCTGCTCCAAAAATCTGTTCACGAGAGCATTGCTCACAAGGCAGACGTAGCTGTCTCCCGAAAGCCTGCCTACCAGATATTCCTTTGCGTAATTTGAAAGTATTATAGAAATGTCGCGGGCCACCTGCGTCAGGATAAGGTCCCCCGCGTCGTGGCCGTATAGCTGGTTGATCACCTTGAATTTAGCCACGTTGATATAAAGACAGGTGAATCTTTCTCCGAAGCCCTTGTCGAGAATTTCCTGTCCCTTGTCGATAAAGCCCCGGGAATTGAGGACGCCGCTCGCGAGGTCGTGAGTCTCCGCGTTTTTAGCCTGAGCCAGCTTCGCGTACCTGGATATATTGAGCTTCAATATGCCGGCCAGGAGGTCGATACATTCTCCCATCTCCTCGTCCGGCTCAGTTATATCGTAGTCGAACCAAAAGCTCAGATGGATCGGGATATCCTGGAACTCGTAGTTCAAGTCCTCCGAATAATCCGCCTCATTGAGCATCGTCGTATCATACTTGCTGTACAGGACGTCCCTGTGGACACCGTCCGCATAGAAATTCTGCAGCTCTATCTGAATAACTCCGAGCTCAGCGCAGAGCTCCCCGAAGATATCCGCGTCGCTGCCGAAGTTGGTCCTCTGTGATTTTATGAGTTTTCTGACAAGTGTCGCAAAGGCGCCTGCTCTCATTTGGGTATTTCCTTATACGTTTTTATAAAAATCAAGTATTCCTTTAAGCTTCTCTATTACGGCCAGATATATGCCGTACTCCACTCCCTCTGCCCAGCGGTTGGACTTGGTCCGGCCTTCGAGTACGTATTTGCTGAATATCCCCTTGAGTATCCCCGTATCCCTTATAGTGGCCCGGTTTATGAGCTGGAGCTCCTTTTCGTGGGTCTTTATCTGGTTCCTCGAATAGACGTAGGGGTAGTTTCTGTCAATAAGAACTGTATTCTGCGCAACCTTGATGAACTCCATCAAAGTCCCGTCGAAAACCGGAAACTTGAGGGAAGACTTTCCGTATTTACCGTCATAGGAGGCGGATACGTCGCTCGCCTTATTCTTTTTAAAATAGGGTACATAAACGATAAGTTTATTGATGGTGTCGGTAAATTCGGCCCGGAAGGCCTCTACCGCGGCATTTTCCTGTTCCATGATCTCCTCCGTACTCCTTGCAAAAAAATCCTGCACAAAATACTTTCATAGTATATCACAGGAGGGGAAGATTTCACACAGAAAATAATGTTCAAATTTTACTGAATTTTATTTATTTTTTCCTGTATAAATATGCTCTGCCACGGCTGCCGCATCTTTCGATCAGCCCCAGGCTTCTGAGCACCGTAACCTCTCTTCCGGCTGTTCTTTTATCCGCCCCGGAGCAGAGTCTGAAGTCCTCGGCGCTGAACTCCTCCGGCAGCTCCTCAGGCAGAAAGGAGGCGTAGTCGGAGGGATTTTTAAGCTCCATTTCCCCGAGAATGGTCTCCGGTACGTTGTCGAGCTTCGTCGCGTGCTTCTTCTTATCCTTCCCGTAGCCGTTTAAGAGGCGGTAGTCCGTGGACTCAAAAAAGAGGAGACGAAAGCTTAAGTTATCGTATTCCAGATAGTCCTTGATGAACACCAGTTCTTTAAAAATATCCGTTATCCGTCCGTGCTTTCCCGACTTCCTTTTCTCCATTATCTCCCCGGTTCCGGGCTCTATCCAGACCAGCGACCTGTTCACACTCACCGGATAAACCACCGTCACAGGTGCTATGGTCAAAAATACCGGCAGCTTGCTTTTAAGGTTCCCGAAGTTCCTGGTCTGGACTTCGTAAATGTGTGAGCCGTTATAAACATCTGCTATGTAATCTCCTAGACGGACCTCGTGAAACCGAGTGTTACTCTCCAAATAACGCTTGATAATACGGTGCGTTGTCTTTTCGGAGAGGGTACCTATACCCGAGGTCTGTCTCTCCTCGTCAATGACCTGTTTCTTCGCGTTATTAAACCTTATAACATCCGTCGGGGAAACATTTTTTATTCGCTGATCCATTTTAGCGGGGCATTCCTCTCACAAGTGCATAATTTTAGATTTTTTTGGTGGATAAGTGGATAGAATTGTGGAAAAAATAATGCGTGTTATAATGTTATCCACATTTTTATACATAAAATTCCTTCATGTCCTCGATACGCAGAGCCGCAAGACGGGCCGCGCGGGCCTCATCCTTCCACAGATGCCCGTATTCTATGCACTTCGCCCCACAGTCTATGCCTATAAAATGCGGCCCCTTATAGATACAGTTGTGGTCGTGGGCCTGCTTTAGCCCGGAATCCCTGTAGTAGCCGCGGGTTATCGTATGCCCGCAGATCAGGGCCCGGTATTTCTTCCTGCCGTGGTAGTCGCGGAAGGGGTCACTGTCCCAGCCCAGCCGCATCCAGACCGCATCGTGGGTTGTATAAAAATACCCCAGATTACCCCTGTTCCCGAAATAGGGATAGGCGTGGGCCGCCATATACAGCTCGCCGTCTGCCTCGAATTCAAAGCTGTATTTCAGGTCCCTTATCCACTCCCCTATCTCAAGCCTCTCCTTCTCCTTAAGCCCTATATACTTATCCCAGGTCTTCATACCCATATTGGCGTAATACCAGTTGGGGTCCAGGAGGCCAGGGTTTCGGAGCTGTTCCTCAAACATCAGGTCGTGGTTTCCCTTGATACAGTGCACATGCGGAGACTTATCCAGCTCCATCACAAACCGGAAGGTCTCTATCGACTTCTCTCCCCAGTCGCCGTAATCCCCCAGGATATAGAGCTCGTCTGTGCCGCCCTCTATATCCGGCTTTATCATATCCAGAAGCCCCGTCAGCCTTTCGTATGCTCCGTGAATGTCACTCAGCAGATAGGTAGCCATTATTTTACCGTGACCTTTACCGAGACTCTGACGGGATTAACGGCAGTCGAGCTCCCCTTCGGGTAGACATTGAATTTAAGTGTATATTTTCCGGGCTTCATCGTCGCGTCGCTCACCGCCAGCTTTACCCCATAGAGCTTTGAGGCCGTGGTCGTAACTGTCTGGCAGCTGAAATACTTACTGTTCTTATCCGTCGACATTAGCTCCGCCGAGGCTATCAGGGTATTGTCGTTCCCCGCTCCCGTGCTCTTAAAATAACAGGATACGGCGGAGCCTCCCCGGGTCAGGGTGACCTTGTCCAAAAGGGGCTTCAGCTTCGCGTAGGAATTCGCGGGCCTGATTTTTACCGTCTTCGTCAATACGTAACCGTTGTCCAGGGTTATCTTGAGCGGAAGGGCGTATGTCGTCTTGTGGCTTAAAGCCGCGGTCTCATTCGCATACACCGCTATGGCTCCGGCGGGGTCAGTTACGGTATAGCCGTTGGCGTCCGTATAGCCCTCAGCTATGACCCCGGCTGTAAAATACGCCGAATTTGTTCCCTCAAGGCTTACGGCCGTAATGCTCTCAGCCCCGATCTGCTTTAGCTTTTTTAAGGTATAGAGCACGTCCGTACCGCCTCTGTTCACCAGGTTTATCTTGCCCTTCTGGGCTATGCCGACTATCTGGTCAGGCGTCTTATCCTCCACCTTGACGGTCAGATTGACTGTCTTCATCGTATAGGCAGAGCCGCCGAAGTTATCAATGGTGCCCGTAAGCCTGAGGGTATAGGAGCCGGAGGAAGCGGAGCCGGAAAAGCCCAGGGTGAGCTTCCCGTCCGAGGACTTTACCGCGCTTATCTGGCCTGACGCCAGAGCATTCCTGCTCTTGTCGTTCCCCCCTTCAATATCCAGCTTATTCACGCTCAGGCTGCTTCCATCGACGCTGTACATGACTACATGCTTTGCGTCCGACAGCTTTTTATTGAAGATGACCGTCTTTTCCGAAAGAGCCATGACGGGTTTGGAAGATTTTTTAATACTGACCTTATACGTAATATCCGAATTCCACGCCGAGGAGGAGAAGGTTATGTTCCTGCTGCCGGCCTTAAAGGAGGAGGCATTTACGGGAGTGATGATCACGCTCGACTTGTCGGCGCCCATGCTGAGCTTAATATCCGAGGCCGTGGAGGTGACGCTGGTATCCTCCGGCAGGCTCAGGTAGGCCCCCGAGGAATCGGTTATACGCGCCTCCCCTGAGCCCAGACCCGCATAGATCACCGCGGGCCTGACCTTAAAGGACGGCCTGACGGTCTTTGTAACGGCGTTAAAGCTGTAATCCGCCGCCTCAAAGCCATCCAGGGTTATGGAGAGCTTAACGTTTTTGCTGACCCTCGAAATATTGGATTTATTGACGTTTACCGCCTTCAGGTATACGAGGTTCCCCGAGGTGTGGTCCACGACTATTCCCGGAGAGGAGGACTGGGCCTTTACCGACAGCTCGTTATCGGAGACGCTGACTATCCTGCCGTCAGTGGATATCCTGCATATACCCATATCCGCGATGCCCGTTCCGAAGAGGTTCACTGCCCTGACCGACTGGAGCTTCACCTGCGGCCTTACCTTGAGGGCCTCCGAGACCGCCTCCTCGCTGCCGGCCTCCGCCGGTACGCTCATATCGGTATATACCGGGATCTTGAAGATAAAGGCGTCGTTTAAGGAGCCTGCGCCGTTGTATATATTGTAGAGGGCCGCGGCTTCCGTGGCGGCCGCCTGGGCGTTCTGCATATACTGGTGGGAAAAGCGCGAGCTCGAGGAGGCCACGTTGTATTTCTGGGTATATAAAGTGTCCTGTCCCCTGTTGATATATGAGGAGCCCAGGAATTCCGCTCCTCCGTCCAGGGACTTATAGCGGGTATTCCACCCCTGGCTCTTCGCGTATTTCAGGCCGTTTAAAACGGGGTCTGAGCCGGAGGCCTGGATGTTGAAATAGTTGTAATACCCCTCGTAGCCCGAATATCTTCCGGAGATGATGTCCGAGGTCCCGTTGACTCCCTGCTCCTGGTAGACCCTGGCCGCAAGGTGATAGGGGCTGACCTGGTGGGCCGCTCCGGTCTTTGCGAAGGCCTCGGCATAGGTCAGGCTGTCGTCGGGAATTAGGCCCTTCATGAAGGTAGAGTTCAAAAACTTCTGGACCCCTGCTGCCGTCTGGTAAGAGGAGTTGTAATTTAAGGTCTCAAACTGGAAGATATATTTTTCCGTCAGGAAGTTCCTCGGGTCCATATAGTACTCGAGGCAGCTCTGGGAGGCATAGTACCAGTTAGAGGCGGCCACGCCGTTTTTATAGCTGGCCGGAGCCGTATGGTATATCCAGTTTTTATTTTTATCGGAGAGTTCTCCTGCCAGCGCGGCGGAGAAGCTCACGCCCGTATTCTGGGGAACGAAGACCCAGTTGGAGTGCCTGGCGCTTAAGCTCGTCAGGGCGCTCTGATAGGTCGCGGGGAAGGAGGAAATGGAGGCCTGGGCCACATATTGGATATCATTTCCCTCATTTGCGGCAGAGGAAACCGACATCGCGCTAAAAGTTGTTTCCCCTGCTGCCGCCGCCTTCAAAGCGTTGGTTATGACGTCGAGGTAGACCTTTTCCCAGGCAATCAGGTCAGAATCTACATATATCAGGTTGTTCTTTAAAACATAGCCGGAATATTCCTTCTCATTTACATAAGTTACGACCCTGAACCAGAAGCTGCCGTCCTTGAAGGCCACCTCCCGAGGATAGACGGTGGTGCCTACGGGGAGGGTTGTCTCGACTTCCGAGTCTTCGCCGGGCTCCTTTCTTAAGCCATATTCGTCACATAAAACAATAACAGCCGGTATTATCTTGTCCTCACCCAGCTTTTTCAAGGCTTCATTCGCGCTCAGGATATATTCGTCAATATCTATCAGGGCTTCGTTTTCCGATACGGAATTTTCAGAAACGGCTGTTTCTAAATCTGACATATCTTCTGAAGCGGCATTTTCGGAGGCGCTGTTTTCCGAAAGGGCGGCCTCTGAATTTCCGTTTTCTAAAATCCGGGCTTCTTCCCCTTCTTCCGGGTCATTCTCTCCGTTTTCCGATACCGTAAAGCCTTCGTTTTCCGAAACTGCGTCACTGTCGATAAAGTCCTTGCCCTGCTCCGTTTCATCCGCCAAAAGACTGTCCTTTGCTCCTTCGAGATCCGTTCCGGACACTGTCAGGGCGTTAAGACTTACCTCCTTAAGCGACCCAGAGCTTACGGTCTCCTCTGCCAAAGCTCCTGTCACTCCTGAATTCAAGGCTAAGGCAGCAGTAAGAAAAACTGCTGTAATTTTTTTAAAACACATCCGTCTTTTTTTATTGAACATGATCGTCTCCTTTTAATCGGGTAGGTGCACTTCCCTGTCATTATCCGAAAGTGACCCACTTTCACATTTACATAATATAAACTACATGTTCCTTTATGTCAACTTGGCAATAAATTAATGTGATATCTGCATGGAGCTGTCGAAGAGGGTGCTAAATATAAAAATTTAGTGCCCTCTTCGACAGCTCCCAAAAAAACTACATAAATTAATAATTAAACTTCTCAAATTCATTTGCGTTTATACCTTCCTTATGTCATAATTCTCATATGGATATGCAGCAGTACGTAATAGAAAATATTGATAAAGCCATCGAAAATGACTATATCCAGGTCTACTATCAGCCAGTAGCAAGGACACTCACAGGCGAGATCTGCGCCATGGAGGCTCTTGCGCGCTGGAACGACCCGGAGCATGGTCTGCTTTCGCCTGCCGTATTCATAGAGGCTCTCGAAAACGCCGAGCTCATCTACAAGCTCGACAGCTGTGTCGTCCGCAAGGTCTGTCAGGACTACAGGAGGGCCCAGAACGAGGGTCTGCCCTTTATGCCGGTGTCCTTCAACCTCTCCCGCCTGGATTTCAGGCTGTGCGATATGATAGGGACCATCAACAGGGCGGCCATCGAGAACAACGTCCCCCTGGATATGCTGAGGGTCGAGATAACCGAGAGCGTCATAGCCGACGACAGAAATTTCATGCACGATATTTTCGCCAAGCTGGCCTCCCTGGGCTACCGCATATGGAGGGACGACTTCGGCAGCGGCTATTCCTCGCTCAACTTCCTCAAGGATTTCGACTTTGAAACGCTGAAGATAGATATGCTTTTCTTAAGCGATTTCAATGAGCGTTCCCGCTCGATAATCACCTCCATAGTCGATATGGCCAAAAAGATAGGCATACATACCCTGGCGGAGGGGGCGGAGACCAAGGAGCAGGTGGACTTCTTAAGAAGCATAGGCTGTGAAAAGGTCCAGGGCTATTATTTCGGAAAGCCCATGCCCTACCTTGAAACTCTTGAAAATATCCGCAAGCGCGGCTTGACGATAGAGTCCCTTAAGAAAAGGAAGTACTACCACGATATCGCCAGCGTCAATATCTTAAGCGCAACACCCTTTGTTTCCACAAAGAAGAATGCCCCGGCGGTATCCCTGGAGGATTCCCAGATACCTCTTGCGATAATAAGCAACGTCAACAACGACCTGCATTATCTTTTTGCCAATGAGGCCTATATGCAGGAATTGAAAAGCCTGGGGATAAATTCCCTTGAGGAGGACGAGGGCTCGTATTTTTCCAAGGATACCCTTTCATCGGAAAAATTTATCGCCGTCACCAACAAGGCCAATGTCTCCGGAAATGTGGAGGTAGTCGACTTCACGATAGACAACTACTACTGCAGGATGGAGGTAAAGCGCATAGCGGATTATTCTGATGGCTTTGCCCTGCTCTGTATGCTGCGCAATTATTCCAAAAATTCCATGGTTTTGCATCGCTCCGATCTGGATACAACGCTGAGGAGCCTCTATTCCATATATGACAGAATCGAGCTCATGGATCTTAAGACCGGCTATTCCAGAAATCTGTTTCTCAGCAGACACATCCTCGGGGATTATGATAAAAATCCCACGTCGGAGGAAATTGCGGATTTTTCCGAAAAGGAGGTCTATCCTGAGGACAGAAACCGCTTCCTCGCCTTTTTTGATGCAGCTACCCTGGAGGAGCGGATAAAGAGCTCGGGACTTAATTACATAAGCTCCTGCTTCAGGATAAGGGCTATGGATGGAAACTATTACTGGTCACTTCTGCTGCTTATTTCCGCGGGGCCGGGAAAGGTCATGTCCTGCGAAAGGCGCCTGGATAAAAACATCCAGCGCGACCTCCCGATCCTGTTTAATATTCCCTCCTTTGAGTCCGCAGCCGCTCCGGAAGGGTTTTTAAATTCCTCCCTGCTCTGGGACAATATGGTCGTAAGCAGTGATATCGCTGTTTTCTGGAAGGATAAGAACAGGCGCTTCCTGGGAGCCAACAGCTGTTTTCTCAAATATTTCGGCCTAAGCAGCCTGGACGAGATCGTCGGCAAGACTGACGAGGATATGAACTGGCATATCAACCCCGAACCCTTCAAGAATGACGAAGAGCGGATACTTAAGACCGGAGCAAGGCTTTCCAACGTTCCCGGCAAGTGCATCGCAAAGGGAGAGATCCGGGATATACTTGCCAGCAAGGGGCCCATCTACGACAACGGACGGATCGTAGGCCTCATGGGTTATTTCTTCGATCTCAACAAATCTGTGAAGCTGAACGACCTGCATGAGAAATATGTTCATCGTGACCCCGTGACCGGAACTCTGGATATGCACGGCTTCCTGAACGCCGGCTGGGCTTACTTCGATTCCTATGATAACCGCGGAACAGACTTTGTCCTTATTGAGCTGAAGATCGCCAATTATGCCGCGCTTAAAGGTACCTATGGTAAGGATTGGGTAGAGCATCTGCTCAAAAAGACAGCGGATCATATCATAAATGTGCTGGGAGTTTCAGGCATCGTTTCCCGTCCCGGCGGCGGTACCTTTATAATCCTGAACCAGACCGGAAATACCCAGGACGTCGAGGACCTGATCAAGAGGATCCGGGAGGAGGTACTCAAGATCCGGGAAATCGATCGGCTCCCCTGCACCGTCTATCTGCGCCATGGCTATGCGTTCTTTTCAGAGGTGGAGGATATCGAGGAGCTCCGCCGACTGGCAGGCCAGCGTATGAGATGATAAAATCGCGCTCTGCTCGCCCGCGGGGCGGCGTTTTACTGCAAGGCCAATAGTTTCCCTGCGATACAGAACAAGCAACAAAACAAGCGCCACCGGGCAGGACCCGATGGCGCTTTAATTATCTCTTCAATTTTTAGCAGGGGCAGTAGGAATCGAACCCACATTAATGGTTTTGGAGACCACCGTTCTACCGTTGAACTATGCCCCTTCATCCGCCGCCTATGTGCGACAAGACACGCGACCTATCTTTTATATCATAGACCATAAGCCTTGTCAAGAAGGTGTTGACAGAGGGCCCGGCCAATGCTCTCTGTACGGTTCTCACAGTCTTTGATACCCTTTCTGCAATCTCCCCACGCGATATTTCAGAATCTTGTTTTAATACGGCAAGTACAGCTTGCTCTGTAATATTTAATGCCTCTTTTTTTCCATAAGTGACATCATAAGTGACATTTGATGTGTCACTTATGAACCTGAATCTCCTACATCACCTCCATCAGATCTGCGACTGATTTTACGCCTGTAAGCTCGAGGCCGGAGGGGGGTCTTATCCCTTTAAGCTGCGACGAAGGCAGGATCACCCTTTTGAAGCCGAGCCTCGCGGCTTCGTTTATACGCAATTCTATTCCCGTAACGGCCCTGACCTCTCCGCTTAAGCCCACCTCTCCGAAGACCACCATCTCCTCGTCCAGGACTATATTTTTAAAGGAGGAGACACAGGCTGCTATTATAGCCAGGTCGAGGGCCGGCTCGTTTATCTTCAGCCCTCCGGCTATATTGAGGTAGGCGTCCAGATTTGAGATACGCAGTCCCACCCGCTTTTCGAGCACCGCCAGCAGGAGGTTCAGCCTGTTATAATCTGTACCCATGGCCTGGCGCCTGGGAATATTAAAGGCGGTATCGCAGACCAGGGCCTGTATCTCCACCATTATCGGGCGCTTGCCCTCCATGCAGCAGGCGACCACCGAGCCGCTCGCCCCCTTGGGCCTGCCCGAGAGCATGAATTCCGAGGGATTCAAGACCTCCTTAAGGCCGGCCTCGCTCATTTCAAAGACGCCGATCTCGTCGGTGGAGCCGAAACGGTTCTTGACGCTCCTTATGATCCGGTAGGTCCCCTTGGCCTCGCCCTCGAAATAGAGCACCGTGTCTACGATATGCTCCAGGACCTTGGGCCCTGCCACGGCCCCCTCCTTGGTGACGTGGCCCACTATAAAGATGCTGATATTATTTTCCTTGGCGAGCCTCAAAAGGATGCCCGTGGTCTCCCTGACCTGGGAGACGGAGCCCGGAGACGCGCTTATCTCCTCGTTGCACATCGTCTGTATCGAATCTATTACGACACATTCCCGTCTTTCCTTTTTTATCTCATCGCAGATACGCTCAAGGGAGGTCTCGCAGAATATCTCCAGCGAATCGCTGAAATCCCCTATGCGCTCCGCGCGCAGGGCTATCTGCCTCAAGGATTCCTCCCCGGATACATATAAGACTTTATGGGAATTATTACATAGATTTTTGCAGACCTGCAAAAGAAGTGTGGATTTTCCGATACCCGGATCGCCGCCGATAAGCATGAGGGAGCCGGGAACTATGCCGCCCCCCAGGACGCGGTCCAGCTCACCCAGACCAGTGACAAGCCTGTCCTCGGCCTCGGTGGATATCGCGGAAAGCGGCTTCGGCCTGTTTTCCCGCCGGGTCTCACTGTCTGCCGCGGAAAGCCGGCCGGACCTGCTCCCTGAGGAGGAGCTTACCTTTTCCTCCACGAAGCTGTTCCAGTTATGGCAGGCAGGACACTGTCCAAGCCACTTGGCCGACTCATATCCGCATTCCTGACAGAAAAATACAGTCTTTTGTTTTGACTTTACAGGCAATTTAAACTACCGCCCTCAAAGCTTCTTTACGTTGAGCTCGACTTCGCCCTCGTTAGCCAGCTCCATGCTGAGGGAAAGCTTGCCTCCAAGATTGGTTTTCATCTTTCCTATTGAATTTCCGCCCACGAAGACCTCGTATTCGGAATCGTCCGCCAGCCCCAAGGTTATCTGGGCGTCCTTGTCCCCCTCCACGAGACATCTGATCCCGTCGGCAGTCTCCTCAAAATCATTCACCGAGGTTCCCGGTACGGACTCATATACAAAGAGGCCATTCTTTTCCAGCTTGGTTATCTCGTTATAGGTCTTTACCTTGTAGAGATCCCCCTTGTGCTTAAAGTCCTCCTTCTTCGCCTTGGCTGAAAGTGTGTGGTTCCCAAAGCTCAGAGCTCCGTTCTCCGTGTTCCTGATAAGTTCCTGTACAGCAGACATTTGCTTTTCCTCCGCTTCTTATATGTATAATGTCTATAACACTCAGCTCCTGGGGCCTGTGGCCTTAAAGCTTATCTTGTCGTCCGCAACACTGACTGTTACCGTATCCCCCGCCTTGCAGCTGCCCGAAAGTATCTCCTCTGCAAGGGGATTTTCTATCATATTCTGGATGGCGCGGCGAAGGGGTCTGGCGCCGAATTTCTTATCCACGCCCTTCTTTATAACATGGTCCTTGGCCTTCCTCGTGATCTTCAGCGTAAGCCCCAGCTGCTCCGAGGCCCTTCCGGCGAGCTCGGCACAAAGGAGGTCTACTATCGCCTTCATATCGTTGGAATCCAGCGCGTGGAATACGATTATATCGTCGATCCTGTTTATGAATTCGGGCTTGAATATCCTCTTGACCTCATCCATTACGCCCTTCTTCATATCATTATATTCCTTTTTTTCGTCGGCAGCCACATCGAAACCGAGTTTTTTCGGCTCGACTATCTGTCCGGCTCCCGCGTTGGAGGTCATGATGATAATGGTATTCTTAAAGCTGACCTTGCGCCCCTTGGAATCCGTTATATGTCCGTCGTCCAGGACCTGCAGGAGGACGTTGAAGACGTCCGGATGGGCCTTTTCTATCTCGTCAAAGAGGACTACCGAATAGGGATTCCTCCTTATCTTTTCGGAGAGCTGCCCTCCCTGGTCGTAGCCCACATAGCCCGGAGGCGAGCCTATCATCTTGGCCACCGAATGGGATTCCATAAATTCCGACATATCCACCCGGATCAGCGCATTGTCAGAGCCGAAGAGGGCCTCCGCCAGAGCCTTGGAGAGCTCCGTCTTTCCGACTCCGGTAGGACCGAGAAAGAGGAAGGAGCCCGTAGGGCGCTTGGGGTCCTTGAGTCCGACCCTGCCTCTCTTTATAGCCTCCGAGACCTTCGTGACGGCCTCATCCTGGCCCACAACCCTCTTATGCAGGGTCTTGTCCAGCCTCAAAAGCTTGGCATTCTCCTTCTCCGTCAATCTGGTGACCGGAATCTTGGTCCAGGTAGCGACTACCTCGGCTATATCATTTTCCGTAACGGTGAGCTTCTTTTCGCTGAGCTGCTTTTCATAGCGGCTCTTAAGCCTCTCGTAGCGGTTCTTAAGCTTTCTTATCTCCCGCCTGAATTCTCCGGCGGAGACAAAATCCCCGTCCTTGATGGCGTGCTCCTCGGATTCCTCCATCGAGGCTATCTCATTTTGAACCGACTCCATAGCCGGAGGCACGCTCATATTGGTGACCCTCAGATGGCTGGCCGCCTCGTCCATCACGTCGATGGCCTTATCCGGCAGGAACCGGTCGTTTATATAGCGCGACGACATCCTCACCGCCGCGTTTACCGCATCCTCGGATATATTTACTCTGTGATGGTCCCCATATATCTCTTTTATTCCATTCAGTATATCTATGGCCTGGGCCTCGGAGGGCTCCTCCACCGTCACGGGCTGGAAGCGCCGCTCGAGGGCCGCGTCCTTTTCGATATACTTCCTGTATTCATCTATGGTAGTGGCTCCTATGAGCTGTATCTCTCCGCGGGCCAGGGAGGGCTTTAAAATACTGGAGGCATCGATGGCCCCCTCTGCTCCTCCGGCTCCTATAAGAGTATGTATCTCATCCATGAAAAGAAGGATGTTGCCGGCGTTTATGACCTCGCTTACGACCTTTTTTATCCTCTCCTCGAACTCTCCCCTGTATTTGCTGCCGGCCACCATGCCCGACATATCCAGGGACACCAGCCTCTTTCCCTTGAGGGTGATGGGGACGGTATTTTCCACTATCTTGACCGCAAGCCCCTCGGCTATGGCCGTCTTGCCGACACCCGGCTCGCCCACGAGACAGGGGTTGTTCTTGGTCCTCCTGTTTAATATCTGGACCACGCGCATTATCTCATCGCTCCTGCCGACGACCCGGTCCAGCTTTCCCTCCTTTGCCAGGGCAGTGAGGTCCCGGCTGTAGCGGTCCAGTGTAGGCGTCTCCATTCCCGCCTCCGAGGGGGAATAGCCCGCCGAGGATATCTCCTCGGAGATGGCCTCCCGGCTAAGACCCATGGCCGTCATGACGTCCGATATCAGCTTGTTCGCGGAAATGCCCATCGTGGCAAGTATCCTGTAGGCCACGCTTCCGGTGGTCTTTAGGATAGCCAGGAGGATGTGCTCAGTCCCCACCTCGCCGCCGGAATACTTTCCCGCCAGGTCCTCGCTCAGACTCAAAAGCTGCCTGGCCTTGGGGGTATAGCCGTCGCGCTCCTGCACCGTGACCGAGGCCTCAGGGGCGATCAGCTGCTCAATTATGTCAACCACATTCTTTTTTGAAACACCGTTTTCGCTTAAGACTAAAGAGGCAACTCCCGTCACCTCCTCCAATAGTCCCAGCAGGATATGCTCCGTCCCTATGTAATTCTGTCCAAAGGAACGGGCATTTCTCTTCGCCAGCTCAAGGGCGCTCTCCGCCTTTGACGAATAATTTGCTGCCATATTTTATTCTATCCTCTCATCTGTTAAAGGGGCTTATCCCCGGCAATATCTGACTTATAGCTTAAAGCTGACCCACTACTTATTAAACTTGAGATACTCAAACTCAAAATCGTCGTCCAGATCGCTCCTGCGGCCTTCCCTTCTCTGGGGGCCGGGGTTTCTGACAGGACGCTGGGGCTGTCCGGAGCCCTGAGGATATCTCCTGGGATCTCTATCTCTGTCCCAGTCTCTGTCCATATCCCGGTTTCTGTCCGGATTCCTGTCTCTATCTCTGCTGTCTCTTCTCATATCCTCGTCAGCACTCATACGTCCCCTGGGGGCATCGTAGGGCGCCGCACTCTCCCTGGGCGGAAGAGGTCTGCCTGAAGAAGGAGCCGCTCCCCTTCTCTGGGGCTGCTGCGCGGGCGCAGGGTATCTCGACTGAGCGCCGCCCCTGCCTCTGTAGGAGCGCTCATCCCTGGCGGAGCCGAAACGATCCTCCTCCTCATCCATGTCATCCATATCCTCTTCGTCAGCTATCATACTGCGCCTGCTCCTGCGGTACTCCTCTTCTCCCCGCGAAGGTGCCGGGCGCCTCCTGTTCCTGTCCATCCTGGATTTAAGCTCGCTGATATCCTCTTCGTCCTCCTCGTCGTCACGATATCTGCCTCTGAGACCGCCTCCGGAATAGCTGTCTCTGTCCTTGTTCCTCGTAAGCGAATTTATCAGTACAAAGAGCATGATAAGCAGGGCTACCGCCATGACGATAATTATTATAAGTCTTATCCTGGACTGCTTTCTGTACTTGGCGAGGGTAGCCCCCTCTCCCTTGGGTATGTCCACATAGCGCTGGTATATTTTCTGCGAGATATCGTAAAGATAAAAGCCTACGTTGCCCTCCTCATCCACGGCATAGAGCAGACAGAAATCCTCCGGCTGCGCCTCTATGAGGCCCGAAGCGTTGGTATGGGCAATATTGCTCTCCTCGATGTAGTCGCTCATGGCCTTTTCGGCGGCCTCCTGAGCCTGCTCATCCCCATCGGAGCTGCCTTCGTCGCCGCCCTCAGATCCGCTGCCTTCCTCGTCCTCTCCCGAGCCGGCTCCGGCTGCAAAGGGGTCGGCCGCATAGACCTTGACGGAAAAGAGGCTAAGCTTCGCGTCGGAATCCTCTTTCTCGCTGTCCTTGTCATCCTTCTTCTTGTCCTCAGACTCCTCCTCTTCATCCGAGGAATATGTAGGCAGGGACCAGGCCACTGCCGACTTGCTTCCCCAGGCCAGATTGTGTTTAACAAAGCCGTCGGGTCCGGTTATATTGTCGCCGGGGTCCAGGACGATTATGTACCTTCCGTTAGCCCCGTCTATCTTTATCATATCCGACATTTTGGCATTTTCGGTCACATCGCATAAATAAAATTCTCCGCTGCTCCCGTCCTGCTCCGTAAGGTAGGCCAGGGTCACCGTCATGCCCTCGGTGCCGATACTGGTGCTCTTGGTCACCATCTGCGCAAGCATCACGTCCTCACCCTGATAGTTTACCGTGTTGGCCGTGAAGCCGGCAGGCATCTCACTTTCAGGGAAGCTCGTCGCTATATACAGGCCGTTGTCCGCCTGGATCGAGCTGACAGCCACTCCCGAGGAGCCCTGCTCCTCAAGGCCCTCTCCCTCGGGAATCTCGCCCTCGGGCAGCTCGCCTCCTTCGCCCTCGACAGCCTCGCCCTCAGCCGCCTCGGGCGGAGCCTCGTTCATGACTCCCTCAGCCTCCCCGGCGTAAACATTTACCGGCGTGACCGCCAGGGTCTGGGCAACTAATGTCAATGCAGTTAATCCAGTGATCAGCATTCTTTTAAGCTTCATTCTCAATCTCCTCTATTAAAAGGGGGTTATCCCCGGTAATACCTGATTTGCAGCCTTTAAGCGTTGCTACTCTTTGACCTCGTCTATCGCCTTACCAATATCGTGGCGCATGTATTTTCCTTCAAAGTCCACCCATTCAGTGGCCTTGTAGGCATTGGCCCTGGCCTTCTTAAGATCGGAGCCCAGTGCCGTCACTCCGAGTACCCTTCCTCCGTTGGTGACTACTCCCTTGGAGGTCTTCTTGGTGCCCGCGTGGAAGCAGAAATAATTTCTCTTTCTCTTAAACTCCTCGAGGCCCGTGATGACGTGCCCCTTGGTATATTTTACCGGATAACCGTTCTCCGCCAGGACTACACAGACCGCGGCGTTATCCTCAAATTCCAGCCTGACCTTTCCGAGCTTCCCATCGATACAGGCCTCCATTACATCTATTATATCGTTCTTCATACGGGGAAGGACCACCTGGGCCTCCGGATCTCCGAAGCGGGCGTTGTATTCCAGTACCTTGGGCCCGTCCTCCGTGAGCATGAGTCCGAAGAAGATGACCCCCTTAAAGGGCCGCCCCTCCTTGCTCATCGCCTCCACCGTGGGCTTGAAGATATGCTTCATGCAGTATGTTTCGATACTCTTTGTAAAAAAGGGCGAGGGCGAAAAGGTTCCCATTCCGCCGGTATTGAGGCCGGTATCCCCGTCCCCCGCACGCTTGTGGTCCTGTGCCGAGCTCATGATCTTGATCGTCTTTCCGTCGCAGAAGGACAGCACCGAGACCTCATGCCCCGTCATGAACTCCTCTATTACGACCTTATTTCCCGCGGTGCCAAACTTTTTGTCCAGCATTATATCCTTTACCGCGTTCCTGGCCTCCTTTAAGGTATTACAGATCAGAACTCCCTTTCCAAGGGCAAGGCCGTCGGCCTTTACCACCACCGGTATCTTTGCCCCGTCCAGATATTTGAGGGCATCGGCCGCCTTGGTGAAGACCTCGTACTGCGCCGTAGGGATGCCGTACTTTTTCATCAGGTCCTTGGAAAAAGCCTTGGAGCCCTCGAGGATGGCCGCCTTTTTATTCGGGCCGAAAGCCCTTATTCCGGCGTTTTCCAGCTCGTCTACCAGACCTCCCACGAGGGGATCGTCGGGTCCCACGATAGCCAGGTCCACTTCCTTTTCCTTAGCAAAGCTCACGACGCTTTCAAACTCCATTACCTTTATATCCGCGCATTCGGCCAGCTGCGCTATGCCTGCGTTCCCCGGAACGCAATAGAGCTTGTCCACCTGCGGGCTCTTCGCAACCGCAGCCGCTATAGCATGTTCTCTTCCACCGCCTCCGACAATGAGTACCTTCATTTCTTAAGTTCCCCTCCGAAATTTATGATGATTTTGCCCTATGGTACGCCCTCAGAAGCAAGGGCTTCCTGCCGCTCCCAGTATTACCTGTCCTTGATCCTGACGCTGCCGTCGTTTACCTCGACCCTTCCGTTTGCAATCAGATCTATCGCCTCCGGAAGTATCTGCCATTCCGCCTCTTCCATGACCCGCTTTTGGAGAATCTCCGGGGTATCGCCGTATTTCACGGCTACGGCCTTCTGCAGGATTATCGGCCCGCTGTCGCAGCCCGCATCCACGAAATGCACCGTGGCCCCGGTCAGCTTAACTCCTCTTTTGAGCGCCTCCTCGTGTACCCTAAGCCCGTAATATCCGACTCCGCAAAAGGAGGGGATCAGCGAGGGATGTATATTTATGATCTGGTTCTCGTAAGCCTCAGCCAGCTCCGCCGGGAGCACCGTCAGATACCCCGCCAGGACGATGAGGTCCGGGGCGGCACTGTCGATGGCCGCCATCAGGGCTGCGTTAAACTCCTCCGGTGAAGCATAGTCCTTCTTGCTCACCACCGCGCTCTCTATGCCGGCAGCCTCCGCCCTCTTTAAGGCGTAGGCCTCCTTCTTCGAGCTTATGACGCGGACTATTTCCGAATTGGTAATGCGTCCGTCAGCTATGGCGTCTATTATCGCCTGGAGGTTCGTTCCGCCTCCCGAGACCAGCACCGCTATTCTCAGCATAGCCTTACTCCGCCCTTGGAGCTCTCTTCGGTCTCTCCTATTATCCAGGCCTCTTCCCCTGCGGACCTTATC
>JAFTEI010000066.1 GCA_017453965.1 Lachnospiraceae bacterium | reverse complement strand
TCGGGATGGGCGATGACCGAGGAATCCAAGAACATCCCCCTGTCAGCTATGGACGCCTTGGCCTTATCGATCGCCGCCTGAACCGCAGCTACCTCACCTGTTATAAACATATAGGATTTTCCGCACATTCCCTTGGCCACGCGAAGCTCGATAAGATCCACGATCGCGGTCTTCGCCGCCACATCCGCAGCCACTATTATTGCCGCGACGTCATAGGTCTCAAGGATTCCCAGCGCCGAGATACTCTCCACTACAGAGGCTCCGTATAATGCGGGAAATATACTCTCGTGAGGATTCCCAAGGACCATGCTGTCTATAAGCTCATCCGGATATTTCTCCACCGCGGAATCCACCGCCGCGCGAACCGCGCTAAGATCCCCGGCTATAAGAGCTATGTACTTTCCGGGGCACACCGTCTGCGCCTCCAGAAGCTCGACCTCAGAGGTCTTTACCATATTATCGGCGGCGGTAACTCCGGAAGAAACCGTCCTGAATTCTATCATTCCAATGGCTCTGCTCAATTTGCTCCACCTCCAATAATTACAGCGTATCCATCCGTCACCTCGCTGACCGTTCCGCTTAAGGATGCATGTATATTGACGCTCAGGGCTCCGTCTGCTCCCCGGGCAATGACATCTCCCTTGTTTACCCTATCTCCCTTGTTTACCACGCCCTTTGCGGGAGCTCCTATATGCTGGGAAAAAGGTATTTTGACCTTCTTTACCGGACGTACAACGTCGTCTAAGGGTGCATCCCCCTCATATTTGGAAACTCCGAGTCTGGCCGCAAGCCGCGCCTCGGGAGCCTTGCGAAGGTCTCTCGAAGATGAGACCGGCTTTACCACGGGCTTATCGGGAGCCTTGACACCGTTCTGGCGGAGTCCGTTCTTATAATTCGTGATAAGGGTCCTGGGCTGCAGACCCTGAGGACAGGAGTACAGCTCGCAAAGACCGCAGCCGGAACAGAAGAAGGTATTGAGGAAAGGATTCATATCCTGAAAATCCCTGTTCGCGGCAGCTCTCATGAATAAATGGGGCTCTATGGGATGACCCAGCGCATGTCTCGGGCAAAGGTCCGTACATTCGTGGCACTGACAGCAGATCGAAGCCGCCCTGTTGAGCTGTATCGAGCTGTCCGAACGCTTCTTTAAGACCAGCTTGTGATCCTGGGGAAGCACTATTATGGCATTGGTCGTCTTGGTGACCGGAGAGTCTCCGCCCATTATCCGGCCCATCATAGGACCGCCTACGAAGTACACGGGATCCTTTATCTTTACCTCTCCCGCCTGTGCAACGGCCTCCTCGACTGAGGTCCCTATGGGCAGCCTCACCGTTTTGGGCTCGCTCACCTCTCCCACGATGGTAACCAGCTTCTCTGTGACCGCAGCCCCGTCCTTTAAAGCACGGCTGACATTGAACATGGTCTCCACGTTGAATACAGCCACATTCTGTTCGATCGGCAGACCTCCGGGACGGACCACCTTGCCTGTCGCCTCGTATATCAGAACTACCTCGTCTCCCATGGGATAGCTGGAGGTCAGCTCATGTATCCTTATCTGCGGATATTGATCGATATACTCCTTAAGAGCAAGGATAGTCTCCCTGTATTCGGACTTGATCCCGACTATCCCCTCCCTTGCTCCCACCGTGGTGCGGACTGCGTCAAAGGCGCTCAATATCTCCTGCGTATGCTCCCTCAAAAGCTGTCTGTGAAGGGTAAGCAGGGGCTCACATTCGGCACAGTTTAAGATTATTGTTTCAGCTCTTTCGTCAAGCTTCGCATACGTAGGAAAGCCGGCACCACCGGCGCCGACTATTCCGGAAGCTCTTAAAAGTTCTTTCATATCCGTAATCGTCATATCCCTATTCCATTCCGGTGCCTTCGTCTATGATTCCGACGATAGCGGCATCCACAGGCGCAGCCTCGTTGTCCGTACCTACTCTTGCGGCCGACCCGGTCGCAACCAGTACATACTCTCCGATTCCCGCCCCTATATTATCAATCGCAACAAGATGTCTGCCTGCGCCCCTCATGCTCTCAACGGGCTCAACTATCATAAACTTGTTGCCGATAAGCTTTTCGCTTTTCCTTGTGGAAACAACGTTTCCAAGCACTTTTCCAACTATCATAAGGAAAACCTCTTTACAGCCGATCCGAAGGAATTATACGTACCACATCGCCCGTCTTTATCTTACAAGCGTTTGCTTCGTCGGTATCTATATGCATCTCAAGAGTAAAGGAAGGATGAACCCGTATAAGCACGTTATTAAAGGTAGTGCCGCGCTCATTCTCCGCCTTGACATCGACTATATCGCCATCCTTTAAGCCGGCGCTCTGGGCATCGGCCGGGGACATATGTATATGGCGGGCAGCTATGATGCAGCCCTCGTTTAAGTAGATAGCACCCTTGGGTCCGACAACGGCTATGGGAGCGCTGCCTGCGGTATCTCCCGAATTCCTAACAGGCACCTTTACCCCAAGCTTAAACGCATCTGTCTGGGATACCTCCACCTGGTCGGCGCTTCTCGTAGGTCCCAGAATACGTACATTCTCTATGGCGCGAAGCTTGAGTCCCACGATGGTAACGGTCTCGTTGGATGCAAACTGTCCGCCCATAAGATCCTTTTTCTTTGTAAGATGATAGCCTGCTCCGAAGAGCTTCTCAACGCTCTCCTGAGTCAGATGTATATGTCTCGCCGAAACTCCGACGGGAACCATAAAACCCTGAGAACTGCGGCGGGCTTGCTCTCCCTCCATAGCCTCAAGAACCATTTTCGTAATCAATTCAACATTAGCAGTATCCATAAACGGTCTCCGAAATTTAATCAATTATTTGATATGGAAAGAAATTATTGAGTTGCTACGGTATTGTTAAAAATCCCGTAGCAACTCTATCATATTGCTTTTTACTGTATCTTGGGTAAGATCATTTCAACGTCATTGTGAGGTCTGGGTATTACATGTGTAGCGATGAGCTCACCAAGCTTTGCTGCATTTGCAGCGCCTGCCTCTACAGAGCTCTTAACAGCTCCAACGTCTCCACGAACCATAACGGTTACAAGTCCGGAACCGATCTTCTCGGTGCCGATAAGGGTTACGTTTGCAGCCTTGCACATTGCATCTGCTGCCTCGATCGAAGCAACAAGTCCTCTTGTCTCAACCATTCCTAAAGCTTCCATTGACATATCTTTATCCTCCTTATGAATATGTAGTGACTGATTTCGATTTATCGAAATCAGCTAGAGCAGCTAGCTATGTTTGGTAACTTATATCGCTGCTCGGCCTCCTTATGAATATGTGGTGACTGATTGCATTTATGCAATCAGCTAGAGCGGCTCGTAATGTTAGTTATCCTACATGGCCGCTCGGCCTCCTGTAATTACAAATACGTTTTATTGTGGAAATTCGTCCAATCCTCATTCTTGAAGCGGCTGGCGCTTATATCCACAAGCTTGACTATTTCCTCATGAGGATTTGCGATGATCCCATGTGAAACCACATTTTTGATAGGCTCTCGCATCGCCGCCCTTACGGCAGCTTCGCAATCGGAAACATCACCTTCTACTATGAGGGTAACGAGTCTACCTCCGAGACGCCTCTCCCATGTGGCAAGAGTTACATTTGCAGCCTTGCACATCTTGTCCAGAGCGTCCATCGCAGCGACAACTCCAACTATTTCCACTAAGCCATATGCATTCCCCATTTGTTTCCCCTTATCTATCGATTACTTTATACCCGGCAAGATCTTTTCCACATCGCTGTGAGGTCTGGGAATAACGTGCTGTGCAACCAGTTCTCCCAAACGCCCTGCGGAAACTGCACCGGTCTCGACAGCTGCCTTGACCGCTCCTACATCGCCCCTTACCATTACGGTAACGAGACCGGAGCCGATCTTCTCGGTTCCTATAAGAACTACTTCAGCCGCCTTGGTCATTGCATCAGCTGCCTCGATAGCAGCCGTAAGACCCCTGGTCTCGATCATTCCCAACGCTTCCTGTGACATAACTTTCCTCCTTTTAAACTCATTTTTTATCAAAGCAGTTCAGCTTCAGCATCTTTTCCGTGTCCCTGGTAGGCCTGGGAATAATATGCTTCTGCACAACTCCCGTAAGGCTTTCGGCCACGGCGGTTCCGGCTTCCATTGCCGCTTCAACGTCCGACACCGAACCCCTGAATTTGATGGTCACGAGCAGGGGCACCGGAAGTGAATCCGCATTTGCCGGCTTATTTTTATCAAAGGGCTCCAGCCATACATTGCCAGCCTTGCAGCCTGCGTCCGCCGCCATGAAGGCACAGACAAGACCAAAGACTTCCAGGAGACCGACCGCATCCATTGATTCTTCTGCCATAAACTTTGCTCCTTTTTAAACAGTGATCGTTCGCTTACTCGTTAACGATCGCGATCTTAAGTCCCTTCTGAGCCAGATTGAACTCATGTGCCTCGTTGATATCCTTGAGGGCAAACTTGTGGGTGATGAGCTCCTTTATCGGAATGTTGTCCCTCTGAGCCGCCTTCAGGAATTCGAAGGTAGTTGCGTAATCCCTTAAGGTATATACCCATGAGCCCACTGTCGTGATCTCCTTCGAGCAGATATCGAAGTGAGGATTGATGGTGGCGTCTCCTCCGTTGATGAAGAACCCGAGCTCGCAAAGTCCGCCGCCGTTGCGGATGAACTTATAGATGTTCGAATGTCCTGCCGGAGAACCTGTACACTGGAAGGCGAAGTCTGCGAGATACCCTCCGAACTGATCCTTAACGCCCTGTGTAAGTGCCTCTATACCGTTGAAATCCTTGAAGTTGACGGTTCCGGTAGCTCCGAGCTTCTTCGAGAACTCAAGTCTCTGTGCGTTGCCGTCTACGGTAACTATCTGGGTAATTCCCATTGTACGCAAAATTGCGACACAGATAAGTCCGATGGGACCGCAGCCCTGAACAGCAACTCTGCTGTTAAATCTTAAGATACAGGTGCTCTTGGCCCTCTCCACCGCGTGGATCAAAACTGCGCAGGGCTCGATCAGAATTCTGGAGTCGAGGTCGAGATCCGAAACATTGAAGAAGGTCGAACCCTCCCTGCCGATCATGATGTAATCTGAGAACCAACCGTTGAGGTGCCTTTCATCGTCCGGAACGAGTCCGTAAACATCGGCATCTCCTACGTTCTGCTTGTTGAGGTCATACATCGTTATATCGGGGTCATCCTTAAAGATCATGCAGGTAACGATCTTGTCACCTACCTTTAAGGGCTTGCCCGCTGAATCCTTCGTAACGTTCTTACCCATCTTGACGATGGTTCCTGTGCCTTCGTGGCCGAGGGCAACGGGAATAAGATTGAAGGGATCCTTTCTGAATTCGTGGGCATCCGTTCCGCAGATACCACAGCCCTCCACCTTAACCAGGATGTCGTTGTCTCCTACGGGCGGGATAGGGAACTCCTTTATGTCGTAGTGTCCCAGCGCCGTAAGCATCGCAACGTGAGCGGTCTTCGGGATATCGTAGGAAGGTCCTGCACCGAAAGACGCCCCTGAGTTAAAGGATGAGGCCGTTGCGTTCGAAGAAGACGAAGTCGCAGAAACGCCGCTCATTGAGCTTAAGACCTGTCTGACGATCGCTTCTATGTCCTGTGAATTAGCCATTTTTTATCTCTTTCCTTTCCTAAAATGTTATCTGATACACAGACTGTCTACCATTACGCAGCGTCTCTTCTTGGTAAACGTCGCCGCGCTGGTCAGGCCCTCTCCGGTCCTCGAGGCTATTGTAAATGTACAGAAGCCCTCTCCGCCGAAACCGATGGCCGCGTAGCTCGGTGCGTTCTTTACGAGGATCGCCGTATCTATGGCCCGGGCGTACTTGGTTATATTGTCTATGTTCTTCGAATGTATATGTGCGCTGTGGCGGTTTCCGTGCTCAAGCCATACAGCCTTTTCCACAGCGTCGTCGAAGTCCTTCGCTCTTACGACTCCGAGTATGGGCATCATAAGCTCTGTAGCAATCAGCGGATGCTCCTTCTCTCCTTCGAAGGTTATGCAGCGGATATTGTCCGGAACCTCTGTCCCGATCATGCGAAGGAGGGTCTTGGCGTCACGTCCCACACATTTCCTGTTAAGTCTTCCCTTCTCGTCCATAACCGTTGCAACCAGCTTGTCCTGCTCCTCCTTGGAAGCGAGATAGCAGCCCTGCTCATTTACCATATAGCTCATAAGCTCGTCTACTACGCTGTCTACAGCCACGATCTCCTTCTCTGCTATGCAGGGGAGATTGTTGTCAAAGGTACAGCCGTTCACGATAGCCTCCGCCGCATGACGGATATCGGCTGTCTCATCTACAAGCGCCGGGGGATTTCCTGCTCCCGCTCCTATGCCCCTCTTTCCCGAGGAAAGAACCGCGGTAACGACTCCGGGGCCTCCGGTAGCTGCTATGAGCGGAATATCCTTGTGCTTCATCATTATCGCGCTGGAATCCAAGGTGGGCTTCTCCACGGTACATGCGATATTGTCCGGCCCGCCTGCTTCAAGCGACGCTTCATTGCATAAATTTATGGCATAGATAGAGGTCTTTATTGCCTGGGGATGGGGATTGAATACCACGGTATTCCCTCCGGCCACCATTCCTATAGTATTGCACAGAACCGTCTCGGAAGGATTTGTACAAGGTGTGATGGCTCCGATAACTCCGAAGGGTCCCATCTCCACCAGAGTAAGTCCCCTGTCACCGCTCCAGGCCTGGGTCTTGATATCCTCGGTTCCGGGGCATTTGTCGGCAACGAGATGGTGCTTTAATATCTTATGGCCGACATTTCCCATTCCGGTCTCGTCAACGCCCATCCTCGCAAGGGTCTCGGCATTTTCATGGACCTTGCGGCGGATCGTCGAAATGATCTTCTCTCTTTGATCCATGGACAGACGGCGTACCACCTCTTCGGCCTTTTTGGCTGCCTCGATGGCCTCGTTCATGTCCTTGAATACTCCGTGCATTCCCGAAACAGCCTCATTCATCTGAAGCTTGGCAACTACCTCTGAAACTATGTCCCTTACCATATTTTCGTTTAAAGACATGTTCTTCTCCTTACAGTCCCATCTGTTCCATTACTTTTTTGGTTATCTGTGCAACAAGTGCCTCATTTCCCTGTCCTCCGGGGGAGGTTATGGAACCTGAATGCTCTCCGCAGTTGCCGCCGCAGTTGTGGCAGTTCAGGCCGCCCTTGTTCTGACAGAGATTTGCGGGATGCTTGCCGGGAAGACCCATCTGTCTTCTGATCTCGTAAAGCCTCTGAACGGTAGCATTGTCGAATTCCTTCGCTCCGCCCAGCTGCTTAGCCTTGTAGAGAAGCTCTGCATAGAACTCCACAGACTCCATTTTATAATAAGCCGCTGTAAGGTCCACGCTCCAGGTAAGGGCGCCATGGCTCTCCAGAAGAACTGCGTCGAAGTAGGGAAGATACTCCTCTACCGCATCCGGAATCTCCATTGTGGAAGGTGTGCCGTACTTTGCGATGGGCACGCAGCCAAGGGAGATAACAGCCTCAGGCATGATGGGCTGTGTAAGAGGGATTCCTGCGATAGCGAAGGCTGTTGCAAAGGTGGGATGTGCATGAACCACAGCTCCTACGTCGGGTCTCTTCTCATAAACCCTCATGTGCATCTTGATCTCAGAAGAGGGTCTGAAGCCGGCATTTGCCTGGATAACCTCGCCCTTCTCGTTTACCTTACAGATGTACTCGGGAGTCATGAAGCCCTTGGATACACCAGTAGGTGTGCAGAGGAACTCATGGTCATTGAGCTTTACGGAAATATTTCCGTCGTTGGCCGCTACCATGTTCCTGTTGTAGATCCTCTTTCCGATCTCGCAGATCTGTTTTTTGATCTCAAATTCGTTCTGCATTGTTTAGTTTCCTCCTGATAAAATTTTTATTACCACTTGCCCACGCGCCCACGCATAGCTGCCGTGCACGAGACAGCTTCTGATGCATTTTCGTGGATTTTTGTTGTATTCTTTAGCAGTATACAACAAAAAACCACATCCGTCAACAAATTGGATGTGGTTTTTAAGCTTTTTATAAGATTTAAATATGGATGTTTTTGTGGGATTTGTACCGTTTGTTATAACTATCAGAAGTTCATTTTAAGGATACTTTGGATCGGGTAGTATCAAAATTTCTTAAATCACCATAGTCAGTGCACATCATATATGCCATCGACTCAAATCTTTCCATTTATCACTTATATTTTATTATTCCTGGTATATTCAATAATCTAAAGACCTGGAATCCATACTGCCTTTTCAGTCGGTATATTATTTTTTTCGAATATTCCAAGGGCC
>JAFTEI010000065.1 GCA_017453965.1 Lachnospiraceae bacterium | reverse complement strand
TTGGACAGAAGGGTAAAGGTTTCGGTATTGCAATGCATACACTTGATGGTGGACGTATCGGTATCGCAGCTCAGGCTCTTGGTCTTGCAGAAGGTGCTTTAGAAAGAACTATCGAGTACGTTAAGGAAAGAAAGCAGTTCGGAAGAAGCATTGCACAGCAGCAGAATACACAGTTCCAGCTTGCGGATATGGCAGCCAAGGTTGAGGCGGCAAAGCTTCTCGTTTACAAGGCAGCCGAGGCAAAGGCAACCCAGAAGGTTTATTCCGTTGAGGCAGCTATGGCCAAGCTTTTTGCGGCAGAGGTTGCAATGGATGTTACCACAAGATGCGTACAGCTCTTCGGCGGCTACGGCTATATCAGAGAGTATGAAGTAGAGCGTATGATGAGAGACGCTAAGATAACCGAGATCTACGAAGGAACAAGCGAAGTTCAGAGAATGGTTATTTCCGGAGCTCTTCTTAAGTAAAAGTGACCTTTGAAATTATTCAATAAAAATAAGGAGTTTAAAATATGAAAATCGTAGTATGCATTAAGCAGGTTCCGGATACGAAGGGCGGAGTAAAATTCAAGCCCGATGGAACCCTTGACAGAGCAGCGATGCTCACAATCATGAACCCCGATGATAAGGCGGGTCTCGAAGCGGCTCTTCGCTTAAAGGACAGCATGGGCGCTGAGGTTACAGTTATAACGATGGGACTTCCCAAGGCAGACGCTGTATTGCGTGAGGCTTTTGCTATGGGCGCTGATAAGGGTATCCTTGTTACAGACCGTGTTCTTGGCGGAGCTGACACCTGGGCAACCTCTTCAACCCTCGCAGCAGCTATAAAGAACCTCGATTACGACCTCATCATCACCGGCCGTCAGGCTATCGATGGAGATACGGCACAGGTTGGCCCCCAGATCTCCGAGCATCTCGATATCCCCGTAATCTCTTATGCGGCTGATATCAAGATCGAAGGCGATTATGTTATCGTTAAGCGTCAGTACGACGACAGGTATCACACCTTAAAGGTTAAGATGCCCTGCCTGCTGACAGCGCTTCAGGAGCTCGACGAGCCCAGAGATATGACACCCGGCGGAATTTTCGATGCTTTCGACAAGGAAGTTACCGTTTGGGGCAGAGCAGACCTCAAGGAACTGGCAGACGAGAATATGGGTCTTGCAGGCTCACCTACGCAGATTGCAAAGGCTTCCGACAAAGTCCGCAAGGGTGCCGGAGAAAAGGTTACTCCCGATTCTCCTCAGGAAGCGGTTCAGTATATCTTCGGCAAGCTCGATGAGAAACATATCGTTTAAAAATTAATGTAAGGAGAATTAAAATGGGATTAGAAGAATATAAAGGCGTAGCCATCTTTGCTCAGCAGGTTGACGGAAAGCTCAGCTCCATCGCGCTTGAGCTTTTGGGCAAGGGTAAAGAATTAGCAGCCGATCTTGATACAAAGGAAGTTACAGCCGTTCTTATCGGTTCAGACATTAAGGGTCTTGCCGATGAGCTGGCTGAGTATGGAGCAGATAAGGTTATAGTTATCGATGACCCTGAGCTTAAGGAATACAGGACTGAGCCCTATGCACATGCACTGGCATCTGCAATCAACGAGTATAAGCCCGAGATTATGCTCGTAGGCGCAACGGCTATAGGCCGTGACCTTGGCCCCCGTGTTTCGGCGCGTATCCACACAGGTCTTACCGCTGACTGTACATCACTGGATATAGGTGATTTCCCGCTTGAGCCCATCCCGGGCAAGGAGAGTGAGCAGAAGCATAAGCAGCTTCTTATGACTCGTCCGGCCTTCGGAGGAAATACAATAGCTACCATCGCCTGCCCGAATCATCGTCCCCAGATGGCTACGGTACGTCCCGGAGTTATGCAGAAGGCTGAGCCCAAGAAGGGGGCAAAGGCTGAGATCATCGAGTACAACCCCGGCTTTAAGCCTGATCATAAGTACGTTGAGATCCTGGATATCGTCAAGGAAGTATCCAATGTCGCTGATATCATGGATGCAAAGATACTTGTATCTGGTGGCCGTGGAGTTGGTTCTCCCGAGAACTTCAAGCTCCTGGATGACCTTGCAGAGGCTATAGGCGGAACCGTAAGCTGCTCTCGTGCAGTAGTTGACGCAGGCTGGAAGCCCAAGGATATGCAGGTAGGACAGACAGGAAAGACAGTTCGTCCCCAGGTTTATTTCGCTATAGGTATCTCCGGCGCGATTCAGCACGTTGCAGGTATGGAAGAGTCTGATATAATAGTTGCTATCAACAAGGATGAGGACGCTCCTATCTTTGACGTTGCCGACTACGGCGTTGTAGGCGACCTCAATAAGATACTTCCCGACCTTACGGCGAAGATCAAAGAGGCAAGAGCCGCAAAGAAGAATTAATAAGACATTTTTACTCAGGGCTGTCGCAGTTGGCGGCAGCCCTTTTTTAAGGAGCTGACCAGATTCTAAGATTTTGGAACGGATGAAGAAATCGGACGCAAGAGGAATCGTATTATTAATATTGGCCGCGCTGTTTGTGGCGGGGGTATTCATATATACCCGTAAGCTGTGGAAGGAGAATTATGATCCTTACGCAGGAGTCACCACTTATTTTGACGAGCTGGTTTTCTGCGCCACCGGCTCTAACGCCAGTGCAGATGTCTATTGCTATACGGATAAGGAAAATGATTATCTGAATCACTGGATCTTTCTGCCCTCATTTGCGGATTTAAACAGGACCACCATAGAATTTAAGGAAAGTGAATATCTGTCGGTCATTGATGAAAGTGGAGAAGGTTTTATTATAGGATACGGACAGCCGATGAAGGGGCTTTCACTGGATAAAAGATATGAGGTTTCCTTTCACGACGCTGAAGGAAATGTCCTGGAAACGGGGGGCTTAACGGTCAAGCAGGCGGAGGGGATTTCCAGCGTGTTCGTAAAAACTGTTTCGGAAAATCTGAAGGCTGTGCACGAGGATAAGGACTACAGGGCGCCTGGAGAGGTATTGATAGTAAATGCCGAGGGCCATCAGGAGGTAAACGAGACCCTTAAGGGCTTTAAGGGGCATGGCAACACTACCTGGCAGCGGGACAAGAAACCGTATCAGATCAAGCTCAAAAAGAACCGGAATCTGTTCGGAATGGGTTCAGCCAAAAACTGGATACTGCTGGCCAATGCAATGGACATCTCCGAGATAAGAAATTCCGTAGCCTATGAGCTGGCGAGAAGGGCTGGTATGTACGACGTAACGGACCTGGAATGGGTCGAATTATACATAGATGGAGCGTACAGGGGGCTGTATCAGCTCTCGGAGAAAGTCGAGATTGGGAAAAACCGGGTGGATATAACGGACCTGGAGAACTTAAACGGCATTGCCAACGTAGGCTCTCCTGAGCCAATGCAGGAAAAAAAGGAGGAAATAAGCGATACCGCCGAGAGGGTGAGCTTTGAATTTGACGGAGAGCCTTCCGACATAACAGGTGGCTACCTCGTAGAGCACAACTATGATTCCAAGTATGAAAGCAGGACGGCCAGGTTTATAACCGAGGCGGGGGAAAAATACATTCTTCGCTCTCCTGCCTACGCCTCGGCGGACGAAGTCAATTACATTGCCGACCTCTTCGGAGAGATCGATGTAAGGGCAGAAAAAAATGACAACAGTATTGAGGAGATAATAGACCTTGAGAGCTTTGCCATGAAATACGCCTTTGAAGAGCTTGTAAAAAATGACGGAGCGGGGGTTACGAGCTCCTATTTTTACAAGGACAGGGATTCGATAGATCCGCTTATCTATGCGGGCCCGGTATGGGATTACGACAAGGCTCTGGGGAATGCCAGCGATATTAAGAATAATGCTGCGGATACCCTTTGCTTTAATACAGCCCACAGGGAGAATACTACTCTTTTCTGGAAGCTGTATATGAATAACGAGGCCTTTCTGGATATGGTGAAAAAAGGATATACGGAAAGGTTTAGGGACAGCATACCCGCAATAACCGCTGATGGGGGCTATATAGATGCTCTTAAACTGGAAATAGCGGCAGATAACGGAATGGACGATATCCGGTGGAACCTGTCCAGGGAAGAGAGAGAGGAGGATATCGAAGAGGTAAGAAGGTTTCTTACGGAGCGGAAGGTCTTTCTGGACAAGGTATGGGGAGAAAATGCAGAGTTGTGCATAGCCCATGAAAGGAACGGCAAGAGCATAGGAGATGTGTACGTGGGTTACCTTAAGGGCAGCCGGCTGGGCAGCAGCTTTGCCTCGGAAAGTAATTACGTAAATGAAGAAACGGGCGAAAAGGTAGATGAAAATACGGTGATAAACGAAGATATTATTGTTGTGAAAAAATGATTTTATCAATATAATCACTATAGGATCAATAGACATCCACTATAAATAATTTGGAGGACGATCATGGAATTTGAGAAAGAGTATAAAGAGAAGCTGGTTTCAGCAGACAAGGCGGTTTCAATCATAAAATCGGGAGACTGGGTCGACTACGGCTGGTGCTCTACAACTGCAAATGTGCTGGATAAGGCTTTGGCGAAGAGGACGGACGAGCTGGAGGACGTAAAGATAAGAGGCGGAATCCTTACAAAACCCCTGGCTATCTTTGAAAGGGAGGATGCCGGAGCGCATTTTACGTGGAATTCCTGGCATATGAGCGGCTACGAGCGTAAGCTGGCGTCAAAGTGCTTGGCATATTATTCGCCCCTTCGCTATTCCGAGCTGCCCGGATACTACAGAAATAATATAAAGCATGTGGACGTGGCGATGTTCCAGGTTGCACCCATGGATAAGCACGGATATTTCAATTTCGGCCCCAGCGCCTCCCATATGATGGCGCTTTGTGAGGTCAGCGACCACATCATCGTTGAGGTCAATGAGAATGTTCCCCGGTGTCTCGGCGGATTTGAAGAGGGAATACATATCTCCAAGGTCGAATATATTGTCGAGGGAGACAACGAGCCCATCGGTGAGATCCCTTCGGGCGGAGCTCCTACTGAAATAGACCAGAAGGTAGCGGAGCTCATCGTTCCGGAGATACCCAACGGCGCCTGCCTGCAGCTCGGTATCGGAGGAATGCCCAACGCAGTGGGAGCTATGATAGCGCAGTCAGACCTCAAGGACCTGGGCGTTCATACAGAGATGTATGTGGATGCCTTTGTGGACATTTCCAAGGCCGGGAAGATAAACGGCTCCCGCAAGCAGATCGACCGCTTCAGACAGACCTACGCTTTTGGTGCGGGTACCAGAAAATTATATGACTTTATGGATGACAACCCGGAGCTTATGAGTGCGCCGGTGGATTATACCAACGACATAGCCCGTGTGAGCTCCATAGATAATTTTGTTTCCATCAATAACGCCATAAATATCGACCTCTTTGGGCAGGTCAACGCAGAGAGCGCCGGAACCAAGCAGATAAGCGGAGCCGGAGGACAGCTCGACTTCGTAATGGGAGCACATCTGTCAAAGGGTGGAAAGAGCTTTGTATGCCTTTCATCCACCTTTAAGCAGAAGGATGGAACCGTGGCAAGCCGTATACTTCCCGTACTTCCTGAAGGCTCGGTGGTTACGGATACGAGGGCTAATGTGATGAATGTCGTTACTGAATACGGGATGGTTTGCCTAAAGGGACTTTCGACCTGGGAGCGTGCCGAGGCACTTATCTCCATCGCTCACCCCGATTTCAGGGATGAGCTGATAAAGGAAGCCGGCAGAATGAAT
>JAFTEI010000064.1 GCA_017453965.1 Lachnospiraceae bacterium | reverse complement strand
GAAGTATCCTTATAGCTGGCTGAGGTGATATATTGAGGCGCTCCGGAGGCCGCATCCTTAGTCAGAAGGGCAAAGGAAGCGCTGTCCTTGTCATACCTGTATACCAGATATCTGGTCTTCTTCATGTTATTATCTGTCACGTAGCCTGCATTGAGATAGGATTTCACTCCCTTCCAGCTTACCTTTACGCTTCCGTCCGCTCCGAGAACCACCTTGATATTTGTCGGCTCGCCCAGGCTGTTCCTGCTGACCGCGTCCTGACTCTTGGGTGTCACTGTCAGCGTTCCGTAGTTCTTTACAAACTTATAATTGGTAAGCGTCGCCTCTTCGGGGGAACTGATAAAGAATTCGTTCTCCGAAGAGCCTGCCACCTTCTGCATTCCCGTGTACTGCAGCTCCAGCTTGATCCCATCCGCGCTCAGCACTGCCCTGTCCGCCTCTGTTCCAATTACGGCATTGTGACTTACGACCTCGGTTCCGTCGTATTCCCGGCTGTAGCTGTCCGATGTGATGACTACCTCTCTCGGCTCTATCTTCAGGTCAAAATTTTTGTAAACCTTGTCCACGATATCGTCACCGTCGAGCTCTACCAGCTTGTTGGCACTTACGACATTCACGGATATCGAATAGGTTCCCGCTGCCTTGAAGCCGGGAGCTTCCTTTGTCGTGACCCTCTCATCCGTTCCTGGCTTGGTGTAATTATAAGAAACGGAATATTTTTCCTTTAACTCCTCTGAAACCCCTCTGAGCTCTATCTTCGGCAGAGCATGCTCCTGCCCGTCGTAGGAAACCGTAAGCTTTGCCGCATCCACGCTCAAGGTGGGCTTTAATGTCTCTGCGGTGACCTGGGTCTGGACCCTTGTCTCATCCTTCTCCTCTTCCTTTTCGGCCTCATTCGGGGAGGCAGTTTTCTTATCATCTTCCCCTGCCTCATCCGGTGAAACACTCTTATTGCCGCTCTCTGTCTTCTTATCTTCCTCTTGGGTGTCTTTCCCGTTGCTGCTCGCTGAATTTTTCGACAGACCGTTGGCCGAATTAGCCGAATTAGTCGATGCAGCATTCAGGCTGATAATGCCGTTGGAGCTCAAATTACCCGCACTGACCGTATCGGCAAATACGGCAATGGAACTCTCCGAAAAAAGCATAGCCATTACCAAAAGAATACAGAATACCGCTCTAATACGTTTTCTCATGACGCTCTCCCAATAAAAAATTTGTTTGATAATTATTGCAACTAATTATTGCAACCATTTATGGTCTATAATTTATGTAACCTGTGGAATCATATCATAGAATTTAGATTTTGTACACCGTTCTTTATAAAAATTTCATAAACACAAGATATAGGAGATTTTCGGTTGACATAATTTAAATTATAAAATTTTCTATATTTAGTATTTATGTAACCTTGATGCGTGATATTGATACTTTTGCGATGGCTGCAGATGTGCAACGATATGCTTTTAGCTTCGCCCACTACAGGGCAGGGCCGGCAGAAATCAGTGAATCACATCCGGAAAGGTATTGACCGGCAGGTCGTAATTCACCGCCTGCCCGTATAGAATATCCATAAGCTCCCCAACGTTGTCCTTCGTGACATAGACACCAAAGCCCTGTTCATGCAGAGCCTTGTCGATACGCTCATTGTATATCCTGTCTATCATCATGTTGGAGACCTTCGGATTGAAATGGCTGGTTTCATAGTAATTGTCGTTGTTGAGGGTGATCTCGTTAAAGCCGCTGAAATTATAATAATCCGTCACCTCTGCAAGTCCCTCGAGGAATTCCAGATAGCCGTTGGCTATTCCCTTCGCATAGGTATAGCCATTCACCGGATTCGTAAATATCCTCAAATTTATGCCGTACTCCTTGCACAACTCCTTTATCCGGCGTATATCCTCATATACCTCCTCCCGGGGCTGGTAGTAATCCGACCAGGTCGGAGTTGTATTTTCATAATTAAAGTGGCTTTCGATATCCAGCCTTTCGGTTCCCGTCGCCAGGAGCCTCTTCCCGTAATCCGGGTCCTTGTCCTTGAAATTCCTTATCACGTGAAGCGACTGCGACAGAGTGATCATATCGAAATACTTAAGATAGAAGCCGCATTTATCTGTAAAACTCCCCTCAAACGGAAATCTCTTTCTGTAGAGCTGGGTGTCGTGCAGCGCCGGGTCCACAAAATAAGAGATATCATCCACTCCGATAGTGACGTTCTTCGGGATAATGCCGTGGTTTATCATTATCTTGAGGTCGTCGAGATGCTCTGCCGGCGTGCCCTCAGAATAGGACATATCGTAATATTTTCCGTCACTTAACCTGCTCACGTCAAAAAAGCCCACGCGGGAGGAACCGAAAATAAAGGAATCAAAGGCCTCCGGATGGGCCAGCACATTGCTCATCTTGACATAGCTCTTGTTCGGCTCCACTCCATTGTTGCGGATATGCCTCCAGTGAAAGATATTATAGGGGTCCACAAACAGCCCGAAGGGCGCAAATATAGCGGCGATTATGCAGAAAAATATGACACATTTTAAAACGAATTTCTTCATTATCCTTTATATCTTCCCAATACTTAAAAATTGAAATAGATAAAGCTCTGCTTTGTACCCGAATACAGCCTCAAGACTATGATGAGGGTCGTCAGCACAGTATATATGAGCCATCTCGGCACCACCGGCAGCTTTTTAATGTCTGTCATGAGATCCCTTTTGAGCGCAAAGAAATCATAGACCATTACCATTGTCAAAAAGATCACGAGCTTCCAGATTTCCAGGGCATTCAGCCCCATATCTATCATCATCTTCTCCCAGGAGGCCGCAAAGTGAAAGATCACTCCGTTATGAAGGTGGGTAACGATAAAAAGGGCATCTTCCAGGGAGGAAGCCCTGAAGAATATCCAGAAAATATTTACTACATTGAAGGTTATGAGCCAGCAAAAGAGGTTTTTGAGGCACCTTCCGGGAGTCAGCTTCCCGCTCCCTATTACGGCGGCGCTCCCGGCTGTGCCCGCCGATATTTCCGCCTTATCAGCCTTTTTCACTCCGAAGAGGCTGACCGCAAATTTCTCCAGAACCTGGTATATTCCATGGAGACCTCCCCAGAAAATAAAGGTCCAGTCGGCGCCGTGCCACAGGCCGCTTACCAGGAAGGTTATTATCAGGTTTAAATTTGCCCTCCACCGGGCGCATCTGCTTCCTCCCAGCGGGATATACACGTAATCCCTGAACCAGGTCGACAGCGAGATATGCCATCTGCTCCAGAACTCCTTGACAGACCGGGAAAGATAAGAGGATTTGAAGTTGTCCGCAAGATTGATATTAAAAAGCTTCGCAGTGCCGATCGCGATCTCGGAATAACCCGAAAAGTCACAGTAGATCTGGAAGGTGTACATCAGCGAGGTCACGATGAAGGTCATCCCGAAATAATAGGGAACGTTCGCATATATGAGATCCACATATCTGCCCAGACTGTCCGCCACGATAAGCTTTTTGAAATATCCCCACAGCATTATTCTCAAGCCCAGGGCAGCGTTGTCGTAGTCAAAGTCCCTCTCCTCCTTGAGCTGGGGCATAAGGTCATTCGTCCTCGCTATGGGGCCGGAGATTATCTGCGGGAAAAAGGAGATATAGAGCGCAAAGAGAAGAGGATTCTTCTCAGCAGTGGTTTTCCCCTTATATACATCTGCAATATAGCTTATGGACTGAAAGGTATAAAAGCTTATCCCCACAGGCTGAACCAGCTTTAAGGTAAATTCGTTCAGACCCAGGCCAAAGAGGTTAAAGAAGTCGGTTATGGATACGGAAATAAAATCAAAGTATTTAAAGAAAGCAAGGATACCAGCTGTTATTATTATCCCAGCAGCCAATATACCCTTCTTTTTCTTCTCTACAGTGCATTCTTCAAGGCGGCGTCCCGTAAAATAGGTTACGGCAGTCGTTCCCATAAGAATCAGAGTATATGCGGCATTGCAGCTGAAATAGAAATAATAGCTTAAGATAAGCAGAGCTATATTCCTGAATTTCTTTGGCATTGCCCAATAAATAATAAAGACCGCGGGCAGGAAAAACAAAAAGCCCAGTGAATTAAACAGCATGTATGCTACTCCTGAAATTAACGTCTTTTCCCGGAACGTTTGTACTGGATTTCCGATTGACTTAGTAGGAAATAGGGTATATATTAACACTATGAAAATTTCTACTAAGGGGCGTTATGCCGTCGTGGTCATGCTTGACCTTGCCCTGCACAATGACGGCGAATATGTAAAAGTCAAGGACATTGCGGACCGCCAGAATATCTCCGGCAAATACCTGGAGCAGATCATAGCCATACTCCATAAGTCCGGCTATGTAAGAAGCGTCCGCGGTGCAAAGGGAGGCTACCGCCTCTCCGATTCTCCCTCCAAATTCACTGTGGGAATGATACTCCGCCAGACCGAGGGCTCAATAGCCCCCGTCGCCTGTCTGGAAAGCGACGTAAACGAGTGCGAAAAATGCGACACCTGTGAGACCCTTGCCGTTTGGAAGGAGCTTTCCGACGCAATAAACAACGTGGTAGACAACGTCACCATCGCCGACCTCGTGGAACGTCACGAACAAAACCTCTTAAGCGGCGCGGACAACTACGTTATCTGAGATCCGTCAAAATCCCGCTGCTCCTATGGCTCCGGTGAGCTCCTTGACTCCCCTCAGATCGATGATCGGTCCTCCCTTACCCTCGATATACTCCTCTGTTATTATGACCCTGCCGATATTGTCGTCCTTCGGCACCTCATACATAATGTCGAGCATAAATTCCTCTATGATCGAGCGCAGGGCTCTGGCTCCAGTCTCCTTTTCCAAAGCCTTTTTAGCAATGGCTAAAAGCGCACCCTCCGTAAATTCCAGATCCACCTCATCCATGCTCAAAAGCTTCTTATACTGCTTTATAATGGCGTTCTTGGGCTCCTTGAGGATCTTGACCATCATCTCCTCTGTCAGCCCCTCCAGGGCACAGATTATCGGCAGACGTCCGATGAATTCCGGTATCATTCCGTACTTCCTGATATCCTCAACCTCTGCCTTCTTTAATATATTGCGCTCTTTATCCCACCTGTCCTTAAGCTCCGCCATAAAGCCTATGGAGGTCTCCTTGTTGAGCCTCTGCTTGATTATCTCGTCCAGGTCGGGAAAGGCTCCGCCGCAGATAAAGAGAATATTCCTCGTATCCACCGTTGCCATGGGTACCATGGCGTTCTTGGAGCTGGCTCCCACCGGCACCTCTATCTCCGCGCCCTCCAGGAGCTTGAGCATCCCCTGCTGGACACTCTCTCCGCTGACGTCTCTGGTATTGGCGTTCCTCTTTTTTGCGATCTTGTCTATCTCGTCGATAAAGATTATACCGTGCTCCGCCCTCTCCACATCGTTGTCTGCGGCAGCCAGAAGCTTGGATACGACAGATTCTATATCGTCTCCTATGTATCCCGCCTCCGTAAGCGTCGTGGCGTCTGTAATCGCCAGAGGCACATCCAGAATCCGCGCAAGCGTCTGTACCAGATATGTCTTGCCCGAGCCCGTCGGCCCCAGCATCAGGATATTCGATTTCTCTATTTCCACATCCTTTTCAGGATATTTATCTGAATTGAGGTCTTCCTCCACCCGCTTATAGTGGTTGTAGACGGCGACGGAAACTATCTTCTTCGCCTGCTCCTGCCCCACCACATACTCGTCCAGCTTTTCCTTGATCTTATGGGGATGGGGTATCGTCTTGAAGTCAAATTCCTTCTTCTCCCTGGACTTTTCCTGACGCTTTATATGCTGCCTTTGCATAAAGGGCATACCGAGATCCGCAAGATTTAAAAACTGTATATTTGGAAAGCCTCCCGTTGTCTGCTGGTTGCCTGAGGACTTCTTGGGCTCCTCCGCCGGCTTCTCCTCTTCGCTCCCGCTTTCCTCCGGTTTCTCCGCAATGCTGACCTTTGTATCGCCATCTGTATCCGAAGAGATCGGGATATCCTCCAGCGGTCTGTCCTCATTCTTTTCAGGCGTCTGGGTCGCCGCGTTCCCGGCCCGCATGACGTTAAACAGGGCCGACGGGTCCATAACACTTATCGAATTCAGATCCAGATGCTCCAGCGAATCCAGCATGTTATGCATGCAGTCTGAGCATACGCTTATATTATTCGGAAGGTTAAAAAGCCGTCCCGCGCTTTTTTCATCCCTGTGACATACTGAACAAAATCTATCCTTTATTTCACTCATCCACTTCCACCTTATTATAATATACGAAAAAACAGCCCTGTTATTTTATCATAAACAGGGCTGTTTTACAACAAATCAACTGTCGGTTGCTACATATCGATCCTATGCCGGAGCCATTAGAATCGTACAAGGCTTTTTCATTAATAATTACCGAACATCCGGAAGAAATCCTCTAAATTGTTAAACTGCCTGATATCCAGATTTCCTTCTTCCTGTTCCTCAGACGAATCCCGCTCGTCATCGTCATCATCTTCCTCGTCATCCTCCGAGGACTTCTTATCCGCATCCTTGTCTCCGCTCTTCTTCTTTGCGTCAGGATAATCCGTCAGAGTGACCTTAGTCTTCTTTTCCTCATATCCGTTAGAGCCCTGGGTGCAGTAGGTGACCTCGATCTCTTCACCCACGCTGTAATACTGTATCAGCTCCTGGAGCCGCGACATCGACTTGACCTCCTGTCCGTCGAAGGCCGTAATGATATCGCCCTTTTTCAGCCCTGCGTTTGCAGCCGCAAGTCCCGGCTCGGCCTTTGAGATATAGACTCCCTGAGGCATCTCATATGTCTTTGCCACCTCTTCGGTGACATTTGCACCTGATATTCCGAGATAGCCGTGATTCTCCTGCACATCCTTGGTCATGAGCTTATCCATGATAGGCTGGGCCACCGAGATAGGTATGGCATAGCCCATGCCCTCGATACCGCCGCCGGAAAGCTTGGCCTCATTTATACCTATAAGATTTCCATCCATATCCAGCAGTGCGCCGCCGGAGTTACCGGGATTTATCGCCGCGTCTGTCTGTATAAGGTTCCTTTTTCCGTTGCTCAGATCCACCTCACGGTCAATGGCCGAAATGATACCTGTCGTAACTGACTGGCCGTATCCCAGCGCGTTTCCGATGGCGACTACCTGCTGACCTACCTTAAGAGAGTCGGGGTTTCCGAGGGTTATGACCTTAATACTGTTTAAGGTCTCCGCCGAAAGAGAGGATATGGGCACCGTAACGATCGCTATATCAGCAGAGGTGTCCTGGCTCTTTAAGGTAGCGTCAGCCGTCGTCTCATCTATAAACTGAACTGTAAGTGAATCTGCCGAAGATACTACGTGCTGGTTGGTCGCTATGAAGAGGTCCGTATCGCTCTTTCCCACGATTATGCCCGAGCCCGAAGCCTCGCTCTCTCCCCTGTACTGCTGGCCAAACCAGTCCTGTGTATAATACGTATAGTTATTTGTGATCGCCACTACAGCGGGCATGGAATTTTCCGCAACCTGGGCCACGTCTCCACTGTCCGTCGTCGATATGGCCGTAGAGGCCTTAGCCGTCGTTACCACCTTTCCAGACTCCTCAGCAGTGCTTATTGAGGACGTGGTCGGCGCCGTCGATGCGGGCGCCTCGATCTTGGACTGGGTCTTCGGTGCATTAGCTCCGGTTATGGCATTCACCGCGAAAAGTCCGACTCCCGCACAGCCTCCGAATATAAGCCCCAGGGCTACCGCGGTCACTGCCTTCTTCCAGAAGGCCCCGCCCTTTTTCTCAGGTTTTTCCGGCTTGGGCTGTCTGGGTGCTCCGGAAAACTGGTACTGAGTATAGCGGTTGGCGTTGTTGTTCCCGGTGCTTCCCGCATTCGTATAGCTGTTTCCCGTGTAGGCGCTGCTCGTATAGCTCTTATATCTGGAGCCTTCCTCCGCCCTGTCCGTATTCTGTGTGCCTGTAGCCGAAGAATAGCTGGTGTACCTGGCATTGCTGCCCTCCGCCGCCTCGCTCTTCTCGGTCACATCAATGATATTCTCTTCGTTGTTTTTCCTTTCGTCATTATAATCCTCATACATATCCTTGTTCCTCCATGTGATATATTCGAAGCCTCCGGGAAGCCCTGCCCTCCCTGCCTCATTCCTATCCGTTTGAACAATACCTATTCTAAAAACAAATTGTGTTCAAATTGTGTAGCAAATATATCATTTCTGTGATTAATTCTGCTCCTTATATTAGATGGGGTATCCCCAGTGATAACTGACTTATAGCTCATAGCTGCTCCTTTACATTGACGGTTTCCAGCGCCCCCACATACTTATACATTATCTGGATCCTCGTGTGGGAGCCGGGGCAGTCCTTTTCCTTTTCATAGATCCGTATCTTCTCCACAAACTCCCTGACGACGGAAAAGGTAAGCTCCTTCAGCTCCTCATGGGAGGCGAGGTTGGATACGAAATTCCTTATCCTCTCCTGGTCTAGCCTCTCCTCCCGCTCCTTTTCCTTTATGAGCTCTATCCTTTCCCGGAGCTCCTTCTCCTCCTCGTCATAGCGGGTGCTCATGCCCTTAAATCTCTCCTCGCTGATGATACCCCGGGTCAGGTTTTCGTAGAGCGTTGCGTAAAACTCCTCTATCTCCCCGATCCGGAGCTTGATCTTGTCCAGGTCCTGCTTATATTTCTTCCTGGAATCGCTGAAGCTGACCTTGAGCTTCCGCTCTATGCATTCCGTAAGCTCGGCCCTGTTCTCCCGGGCCCGGCGTATATATTTGTTGATCTGCGCCCTGACCGACTCCGTCAGTACCCTCGCCTCTATAAAGTGGGAGGTGCAGGCCGAATTGCCGAATCTGCGGTAACGGCCGCAGCAGTATGAAGCCTTATCCACCAGGCTCCTGCGCCGGCTCCTTTTTTCCACCTTGGCTATGAGAGAGCTGCCGCAATCGGCGCATACCAGCATCCCCTTAAAGATGTTTTCAAAGCCGCTGGCCGGACACTTAAAGCTGCTGGAACGCCCGGACAGTATCCTTCCAACCTCGTCAAAGACCCACTGCTCCACGATGGCCTCATGGGTATTCATCACCAGCTCCCGCTGCTCCATAGGCACGTACTCCCTGGCCTGTGAATGCATGGATTTGCTGGGCCGGACCGGCATCGTAATATGCCCGGCATATACCGGATTGTGTAAAAGCGTACTCAGATACGACGGGTCCCATTCGTACAGCGTCCCCTCTCTGGCAAACCTCTCATACATCCCCGACTTTAAGGCGCTGGGCCGCGGCACCTCATCCGCCTTTAAGGCCCGGGCAATCTGAAAGAGGCCCTGGCCGTTAAGTACCATGTTAAATATCCTGCGCACATTTTCAGCCCTGGGCTCGTCTACGATGAGGTGGTTGTGATCCTGGGGGTCCTTTATGTACCCGTAAGGCGGCGTACTGGCCATATACTTTCCGCTGGTCCTCCTGGCTCTTATTGCACTCTTTATCTTTCTGGAGGTATCCCTGGCATAAAGAGAATTGATTATATTGTGAAAGGGCGTTATATCCATCTTTTCCCTGTCTATGGAATCCACTCCGTCGTTAATGGCTATATACCTTACATCATGCTTCGGAAAAAATATCTCGATATAAGTTCCCGTTTCAAGATAATTTCTTCCCAGCCTGCTCAGATCCTTTGTGATCACGGTGGCAATAAGCCCGTCTTCTATGTCGTTTACGAGGAGCTTGAAGGCAGGACGGTCGAAATTTGTCCCCGAATAGCCGTCGTCCACATAGAACCTGACATTTTTAAAGCCCATCTTCGCCGCGTACTCACTCAGCATTGTCTTCTGCGTGTCGATACTCATGCTCTCATTGCTCGTACCGTCATCTCTCGACAGCCGGCAATAAAGCGCGGTAAGCTTATCATTTCTCGACAGCAACACGTTTCTTCTCATAGTTTTTCCTCCTTGATTGTGTTAAAATATTTATTATTGGTAATAATAACACTAGCTATTTCAGCTCAAATTTACATTTTTACGTTTGGAGGTTTTTGATTATGGAAAAGATATTTAAGGCTGCAACTGAGCTCATCGGCCACACCCCGCTCCTCGAGCTGTGCGCATATGAAAAGGCAGAGGGCCTAAACGCGCGTATCGTCGGCAAGCTCGAGGCCATGAACCCCGCGGGTTCCGTCAAGGACAGAGTTGCCCTGGCCATGATAGAGGACTATGAAAAAAGCGGGACGATAAAGCCCGGAGCTACCCTGATCGAGCCCACCAGCGGAAATACGGGGATAGGCATTGCGGCCGTAGCCGCAGCCAAGGGATATCGCGCGATATTGACCATGCCCGAGACCATGTCGGTAGAGCGCAGAAATTTCCTGTCCTCCTATGGGGCGGAAATAGTTCTGACCGAGGGAGCGAAGGGCATGAAGGGAGCTATCGCGAAGGCAGAGGAGCTGAGCCGCGAGATACCCAATTCAGTTATAATGGGGCAGTTCGACAATCCCGCCAATCCCGCCATGCACAAGGCCACTACCGGCCCGGAGATCTGGGAGGATACCGACGGCAAAATAGATATCTTCGTAGCGGGAGTAGGTACGGGAGGCACCATAACCGGAGTCGGGGAGTATCTCAGGGAAAAGAATCCTAATGTAAGGATCGTGGCTGTCGAGCCCGCTTCCTCGGCCGTACTTTCCGCTGAGAAACCCGGAGCACATAAGATCCAGGGTATAGGAGCAGGCTTTGTTCCCAAGGTGCTGAATACCAAAATATATGATGAAATAATAAAGGTGGAAAGCGATGACGCCTACGCGGCGGCAAAGGCCATATCCCGGTGTGAGGGGCTTCTGGTCGGCATCTCCTCAGGAGCCGCGATCCACGGGGCAAAGGTTCTGGCTTCAAGACCCGAAAACGAGGGAAAGCTCATTGTGGCCCTCCTCCCGGATTCCGGAGACAGGTATCTGTCGCTGCCGCTCTACCACGATTGAGCGGCGAGGCTATTAAGATGAAGCTCATAAGTATAGCGGCAGCCGTTTTCACAGCGGCTGCCGACCTTAAGATAAAAGACGTGATGAGTGAGCTGGCCCCCGGAGAGGTCATATATAACAAGGGCTTTGCGGCCAACCGCCTGGACAGCCGTCCGCGTCTGGTGGCCCTCGTCTCCGCGGTGGTCACCGCCGTATGTGCAGGGGCTTTCCTCACCACAAAATCACACCCCGGGGAGGAGCTGGCAAACGGCCTCATCCTTGGCGGAGCCATCAGCAATACAAGCGAAAGAATAGCCCGTGGCAAAGTCACGGACTACATTCCTTTAGGCAAATATGTTTACAATATCGGGGACTTTGCGATCTACGCAGGCTGCCTGATAAAGTTAGTCTCATCATGGAAACGCTGATTAAAGCGTTTCCCGCGCGAAATTCGCGGGCGCTTGCGCCCTTCCTATGCGAATTTCTGCGCATCTTCCTCTTCAAGCGGTGATAACGGTTCCGGCCTTGCCCGCCAGAGCCTCCTCTATGGCTTCGAGGCTGGTTATCAGCACCCTTCCATCCCTGCGCTGCTTCAGGAAAGCCACCGCTGCCTCGATCTTCGGCAGCATCGTCCCTTTCCCGAATTCGCCCTCGGCGGCCAGCTCCAGCGCTCTCTTGACATCCAGCCTCGGAAGCTCCGTCTCGGATTCGGTTCCGAAGCCTGTCTTGACTGAGTCTATCCCGGTAAGGATGACCAGCTCCTCCGCGTCCAGATCTGTTGCAAGCTTGGAGGCTATACTGTCCTTTTCAATGACCGCGCTGGCCCCCTTCAGATAGCAGTTCTGCTCAATGACCGGAATCCCGCCTCCACCGGCCGCGATAACTATCTGTCCTGCTTCGAAGAGCAGACGTATGGACTCTATCTCAACTATCTCCAGAGGCGAGGGTGCCGCAACCACCCTGAGATACCCCTTTCCGGGATCTTCCTTGGTAAAATTGCCCTTTCTCTCCTCCATGGCGGCCTCTTCGGCGCTCATATGCCGGCCTATGACCTTCGTGGGCTCATAGAAGGCCTCGTCATAGGGGTCCACCGTAACCTGTGTCAGCACAGTGCAGACGCTCTTGGATATCCCCCTTGCCAGAAGCTCTCCCTTTAGCGCACTCTGTATGTCGTAGCCCACATAGCCCTGGCTCATGGCCGAGCAGACACACATCGCCG
>JAFTEI010000063.1 GCA_017453965.1 Lachnospiraceae bacterium | reverse complement strand
CTACTGCGGAGTATATCCCGCGGACTCGGCAAAGTACCCGGACCTCAGGGACGCTCTCGAGAAGCTTCAGCTAAACGACGCCTCTCTGGTCTATGAGCCGGAGACCTCCATAGCCTTAGGCTTCGGCTTCCGGTGCGGCTTCCTCGGACTTTTGCACCTGGACATAATCACGGAGCGCCTGGAGAGGGAGTACGATATGGACCTCGTGACCACGGCTCCCGGGGTAGTGTATCGCATCCATAAGTCGGACGGGGAGCTGATGGAGCTCACCAACCCGGCGAACATGCCCGACCCCTCCGAGATAGACTATATGGAGGAGCCCTATGTTTCCGCAGAGATAATGGTTTCCACCGAGTACCTGGGGGCGATAATCAGCCTTTGCCAGGAGAGGCGGGGAATACAGACCGGCATGGACTATATCGAGACTACCAGGGTGCTCTTAAAATATGAGCTGCCCTTAAACGAGATCATATATGACTTCTTCGACGCCTTAAAGAGCCGTTCCAGGGGCTACGCCTCCTTCGACTACGAGCTTTCGGAGTACAAGCGCTCGGAGCTGGTGAAGCTGGACATCCTCATAAACCACGAATATGTGGACGCCCTTTCCTTCATAGTCTTTAAGGACAACGCCTATGAGCGGGGAAAGAAGATGTGCGAAAAGCTCAAGGAGGAGATACCCAGACAGCTCTTCGACATACCGCTGCAGGCGGCAGTCGGGGGCAAGATAATAGCTCGGGAGACCATCAAGGCCTACAGGAAGGACGTGCTCGCCAAGTGCTACGGCGGAGATATTTCCCGGAAGAGGAAGCTGCTTGAAAAGCAGAAAGAGGGTAAGAAGAAGATGCGCCAGATCGGCAGCGTGGAGATACCCAAGAAGGCCTTCCTCAACGTACTAAAGCTGGGCGACGAATAGAATAGGATAAGACACTATGCCCGGTGAAAAGCTCTCCCTCTATATTCATATTCCCTTTTGTATAAAAAAATGTAATTACTGCGACTTCCTGTCCTTCCCTACGGGGGGCAGGAACACCCCTCTTGCGGAGAGCTACGCCCATGCCCTGCTGCGGGAGGCGGAGGCCTTAAGGGGAGGCTGCCAAGTTGACATAAATCTAAACCGGAACTCGCCATATCTGGTTGACATAAATAAACCCATCAAAAGCATATATTTCGGCGGTGGAACGCCGAATATCTTAAATTCTGAATGGATAGTTCGAGTATTATGTAAACTTAACGAAATCTTTACCATCGACGAAACCGCCGAAATTTCAATCGAATTAAATCCCGGAGTATATGAAGAAAAGGAAAGGCATAGGGAGCTCAAGGCCCTCAGGGCAGCCGGTATCAACCGCATAAGCACCGGACTTCAGTCCGCCCATTCTGCCGAGCTTAAAAGGCTGGGGCGGATCCATGACCTTACGGCTTTTTTAAGGCTCTATGAGGAGGCTTTGAATTGCGGCTTTGAAAATATCAACGTGGACCTCATGACCGGGATACCCCTGCAGACCTGTGACACCTTCGCCCGGACCCTCGAAAGAGTGTTGGAGCTAAGGCCGAAGCACATATCGGCCTATTCGCTCATAATCGAGGAGGGAACGCCCTTCGGGGAGGCGGACCTTAAGAGCCTGGACCTGCCGGAGGAGGAAGAGGAATATGAGATCTACCTGATGACCCGGAGGATCCTGGAGCAGGCGGGCTACAGGCGCTACGAGATCTCGAATTACGCCCTTCCGGGCTATGAATGCGCCCATAATCTGGTCTACTGGGACAGGGGAGACTATCTGGGCCTGGGCCTCGGAGCGGCCTCCCTCATAGGGGATCTCAGGTTTTCCAATACGAAAGAACTCAATAAATATCTGGCCGCCCCCGGCAGGACACGGGAAAATATCCAAAGGCTGAGCCAGCAGGAGGCCATGGAGGAATTCATGTTCCTGGGGCTGCGCAAGACCTCGGGAGTCAGAAAAGCGGACTTTAAGAGGATGTTCGGCAGGGATCTGGAGGAGGTCTACGGGGAGGTAATAGAAAAACAGGTGGGCTTAAGCCTTATGGAGGAGGACAGGGATGGAGTCAGACTCACCGAAAGGGGTATAGACGCAGCCAATGAGGTCATGGCTAAGTTTTTATTGTAGAATTGCACAAAAGTTGATACAATAAAAGGAAAATTATGGGTAATAAAATACGATAGATGTTACAGAGGACGCGGGTTTGATATATGGATCACAAGGCTATGGAGCTCGATAACAATTCAGCCAGCAGCAGGGAGGAATCTTCGGTTCTTTATGAATACAACATTCAAAAGGACACGATGAACTATTCCCGGAATATCAATAAATTTATCCCATGCGCAATGAGGATCGATTCCTTTAGCGACGGAATGGAGGTCTCAGGAAAGATCTACCCTGAGGATGTCAGGCGGGCGCTCAACTTTTTCAGACCGATAATGGTGGAGAATCCCGACGAGGAGAGGAGCGAGACCTTCCGCTGCATGGATTTTGACGGCAATTTCAGGTGGTTTAAGGCGACCGGAAAGGCCATAAACGATGAAAATAAAAAGCCGCTTATGATATACGGAAATCTTGCCCCGGTCAACGCTGAGGTGACTGAGGGCGAGGCGGTGAGCAAGATCGATGAGGCTACCGGCCTCGACAACTACAGGAGCGCGGAGAGGAAGATCAAGAATATATATGCCGAGGACATGGACTCCACTCTGAGCACCCTGCTGTTGATCTCAGTGTCCGTCCTGGATGAGATCAGGCGCGAAAAGGGCGGGGACAGCGCGGACAGGCTCATGGCTAAGGCGGCGAAGCTCCTTAAGGATGCCATAAGAAATTCGGATGTGCTCGGGCGATACAGCGACAACTCCTTCATTTTTGCCATGCGCGGTATCACCGATGTGGGGATAGTCTGCAGCAAGGCAAGCTATATGCTGACCAGCCTCAGGGACTTATTGAGGGAGGAATATCCGGATCATGCTTCCGGGGTAAATATAGGCATATCCCTCTCGCAGCCGGTATTTCCGGTCGGCTATGACGTAATGCTTGAGAGGGCTGAAAAGGCCTTAAAGAGGGCAAGGGAGGACGGAGATACCTTCTATGTCTACGACGGAGTCTTAAGGTCGAGGGAGGAATTTGAACTGGCTCCTGCCTCCGCACAGGGCGATATGACCCTTATCAAAAATATCCTGGACCCGATAGTTACCTGGGCCTATGCCGTGGACGCGGACCACAACATCATATATATGAACAAGGCCATGAAGGAGCGCTTCGACGGCGTCAAGGAGGGGCTTTGCTACAATAAGCTCAAGGGAAAGGACAGCCCGTGCCTCGACTGCCCCATGAAGCTTATGGCTGACAATGAGCGCTCCCAGGATTTTGACGTATATTCTCCGGACCTCAGGGCCATGGAGCATGTGCGCTGCACAAGGATATCCCTTAAAAACCATGATACTATTTTTGTCATCGCAGACGTAAACGAAGATATAAAACAGCAGATGCGCGAGATAGAAAAGAGCATGCATCATTTTAACGATGCGATAGCGAAATCCCATGACATAATCTGGGAGATAAATTTAAGCCGGAACAAATGCACAAGAGTCAGGGAGACCAACATTGCCAGGCTGTCAGGGGACAGGGTGGTAAGCTACGCCAAACTCAGGCGCGAGGTGCTGGACAACCTTGTCCACTATCAGGACAGGGAGGAATTCCTTGCGGCCACAGATCCCGACGCCATACATGAGGCGGTCAAGATGGGCAAGACGACCATCAACAAGCAGCTCAGGATAAAGGCGGAGGATGGCAGCTACAGGTGGTATGACGTCAGCTCTGTGCTGTATATAACGGACGATTACGAGGAGGACGAGCTCGTAATTTTTTCAGCCAGGGATATAAACGAGCTCAAGACCGAGCTCAGACAGAAGGCCATGGTAGAGGCCAAATACCATACCGTTGTCGAGCACAACGAATATATGCAGGAGCTGGCCCAGAGCAACGAGCGTTACGAGCACGTGAACGAGCTCACAGGCATCTTCGTTTTTGAATATGACGTTACGAATAAGAGCTATTACGTGTGCACTACCTTCGAGGAGATGTTCGAGCTCTCGGAGTGGATGCTCTCTGACGAGTGGTCCCTTTTGGAGGGGCTCGTGGTCCACAATGAGGACAGGGAGAAATTTGCGGAGTTTATAAAGCGGGTAAAGTCCCAGCCGGATACTCACGAGATCACCGTGCGCCTCATCAACCGCTACGAGGTCTCCCGCTGGTTCACTATCACGGTGCAGACCTTAAACGGCTTAAATAACGAGCTTTACAGGGTCCTTG
>JAFTEI010000062.1 GCA_017453965.1 Lachnospiraceae bacterium | reverse complement strand
GAGGAAAACCAGTATTTCTTTAACCGCGATGCTATTGAGCGTGTCTATTTTATCGGATACCAGGATGAGGATGAGATCCGGTTTAAGAACGAGGTATTGGCAACCCTCGGAGAGCTTGAGATAAAAGACGGTCAGATAGTTGCCAAAGAGTAAAAGCACTGAAAAGGGAAAAGAGCTGAAAAATGAAAACAGTCCGAATTGAAAGAAGCAACCGCGCCGCATTTAACGGCATCCTCTTTGAGCCAGAGCAGGCCTTTTCCGACGCTCCCGAGAGACTGGGGGTCGTGGACGATGACGGCACGCCCTGTGCAACTGCCATATATACCCTTGAGCCTGACCGGATGCTGCTAAATACTATCTATGTTGTTCCCGGGTACCGCAGACGGGGCGCAGGCTCGCTTCTAATACAGAGCCTCATAGACATCGGAAAAAAGCACGGTGCTTTATTCATAACCTCCAATTTTTATCATGTACAGGAGGGGGTTATAGGGCTGCTGCTCTCCTTCGGCTTTCTGATAACGGAGGAGCCCGGAGTTTATTACTTCAGCCTGAATGAGGCGCTAAACAGCGATAATGTGCGTAAATATCTTTTTGACAAGCCTCTTAAGGGTATCTGCAAGGCCTGGAGCGAGCTGAACGAAAATGAAAGGACGCAGGCGAGGAACCTTTTATCCGAAAATGGTTATCCTCTTCTGCGCCTTAAAGAACCCGGTTTTCAACACAATTTAAGCTTTTTTACCTTCAATTCCAAGGGTCGCCTTACGGGGCTGCTCCTGGTCTTCGCCTTCGGAACCCAGGTCATAGTCGACTATCTCCTCGGCGCAGGCAATGACAGTAACTTTATGCTGATCCTTTTCAGGCGCTTTATCGAAACCCTGGGCGCTATCCCGGAGCACGAGAGGCTCATGATCACGTTTCAGGCGGAAAATGAAAGTGCCATCGGCCTGACCGAAAAACTCCTGAACGAGAAATTGGTCGAAACCGATTTCGTATGCCATGCCGTTCTTGAGCTTTTCTGAGCCGGTTTATATTACTCCGGCATAGTCAGGTTTTTTCGCTTTTGCGGCAGCCCTTATGAGCTATTATACAAATACCCATAGTGATCACCATATCCGGCAGGGTATTTCCCACGGCTGTGTCGATATTCATAAGTATGCGGTAGATGATGAAGCCGATCACCCAGATGATCATATTTTTAACGCTAATGGCGTGAGCCTCCTCCGAAGGTGTCTTCAATACGAAGTAATCCGCTATCTGTATCGCTATCATTGGCGCAAAGACCGAGCCGATAAGGTACAGAAAATCCGTAATATCGTCCATCGGAAAAGCTATGGCGGCCGCGGTCCCTATGACGGTGACTGCCACCGCAGCCCATTTTTCGCTGATCCTCTTGCTGATTGACACGCAGGAGACCCCCGCGGAATACGCATCCAGGAAGGTAGTCGTCACGGTGGAGAAAATGATTATGAGCAGCCCCGCGACGCCGAGCCCTGCCTTCAGCATTATGGAGGCAATGTCGTATTCGCCGGTATAAATTACGGCGCCCATGCCTATGGTGTACATGAAGATACTGACCAGAGAATAAACGATGACCGAAACGAGGGTCGCCTCACGGGGCTTTTCCGCCTCCCGGGTATAGTCGCTTATGAGGGGCAGCCAGGACAGGGGCATGGCTACGCTTAATTCCACGGCCTGACCGAAGGTAAGACCGTCCTCCGGCACTCCCGCCGCCGCGCCTCCTCCGAAAAATACCACCTTAAACAGCACCGCGCTCAGGATAAAGAGCGCCGCCATTGCCACCGTATTGACCTTTCCGAGGTTGGTAAGTCCGATAAGTATCCAGATAAGTATGAGAACTCCGATGACCAGCGCCCAGATCCAGGAGCCGCTGGCAAATATCCCGTTCGCGGAAAGAGCGCCGTCATAGATCATGATGGCCGTCCAGCCCACGAGCTGGAGCACGTTCAAAAGGGAAAAGAAGCGGCCTCCGTTTTCGCCGAAGCTCATTTTTACGGTCTCCATGGCGCTTTTTCCCGTTTTGCCCCCGATCATTCCGGCGAAATACATGAGTATCCCGCCAATCAGATGGCCGAGAAGAATAGCCGCAATCCCCCGCTCAAAGCCCAGGGAAGCCAGATAGGTCCCCGTTAAGATCTCGGCAATGGAAACCCCGGCGCCGAACCAGACCAGGGCGTTGCTGAAGGTGGAGGTTTTTTTATTCATGACCGGCACCCTCCATTAAATGGGGCTTTGTCCCCAGGAATATCTGATGTGCAGCCTTTACTGCTCCATTCCTTAAAGCTGCCCTCGATGGCAAAGGCGTGGTTCATCGGGCCGCTCCCCTTCCCGAGGTCCAGCATCGCGCCGAGGGCGCCGGATATGTAATTCTTGGCATATTTTACCGCATTGTCCAGGGTCTCGCCCTTGGCGAGATTCGAGGCTATGGCGCTGGATAAGGTACAGCCGGTGCCGTGAGTGTTGGGATTGTCGATGCGCTTCCCCTTAAACCAGACGCAGCTTCCCTCCCTGTATAAGAGGTCGTTGGCGTCGTTTACCTTGTGCCCGCCCTTTAGAAGCACGGCGCAGCCCAGGTCCTCGTATATCTGCTTCGCCGCCCTTATCATCTCCTCCTCATTGGAAATAGTAAGCCCCGAAAGCACCTCTGCCTCCGGGATATTGGGGGTTATCACGTCCGCCAGCGGCAGCAGCTTGGCTTTAAGGCTCTCTATGGCGTCGTCGCTTATGAGCTTTGCACCGCTGGTCGCCACCATGACCGGATCTACGACTATGTTTTTGGCCTCGTAGTGCTTTAACCTGTCTGCGATCACACTTATAAGCTCCGCGGAAGCCACCATCCCGGTCTTGACCGCG
>JAFTEI010000061.1 GCA_017453965.1 Lachnospiraceae bacterium | reverse complement strand
TATCTGTCCAAAGGCGGAGACCACAATGATATCCGGTGAAAGCTCCCTGATAACCCTGACGGCCTCAGGATCCCTTATCCTCTCCGGCTGGAAAACATTTAATCCGAGCCTTAAAGCGCATTCCTTCACCGCGCTGACTCCCGTTTCCTTCCCCCTGCCCCGCTTTCTGTCGGGCTGGGTCACCACAAGGACTATGTCAGCCTGCGCCTCCACCAGCGCTTCCAGTATTCCGGCGGCAAAGTCCGGAGTTCCCATAAATATAACACGCATTATTAATTATCTTCCTCTTGTTTTATATCCATAAGGTCTCCCTCGACCTTATCCACATATATCTCGCCCTCCAGATGGTCGACCTCATGGCAGATGGCCCTGGCCAGAAGCTCGGTCCCCTCCTTTTCCTGGGGCTGCATATTCTCATCGAGATAGACCACCTTCACGTAATTGGGTCTGGTAACGACTCCTGTCTTTCCGGGTACCGAGAGACACCCTTCGTTGCCGCTCTGTTCACCGCTCTTTTCAACTATTTTTGGATTTATCAATACCAGCGGTTCGCTGTCCTCCCCGAGATCTATTACTATAAGCCGTTTTAAAACACCTACCTGCACCGCTGCAAGCCCTACTCCGTCCGCATTGTACAGAGTTTCAAACATGTCGTCAATGAGTTCCCTGATCTTGGGAGTCATCTCCGTAATCTCCTTACTCTTCTTTGTAAGGATCTCGTCTCCCATAACCCTTATCGTTCTTAATGCCATCTCTTCCTTCTTTCTCTTGAACTATTTTCAGGAAACACTTTAATCAGCGTTTCCCTGATCAAAGCGTATCCTTAGGATCTGCCGCAGAATCATCTGCCGTCCTATAGAGGATCAAAATCAAACTGGACCCTGGAACGCGAATCCGGGCGGTCCTGCCTCAGCTGTTCGATTTTGTCCTTTATCTGCGTAAGAATCTCGTAATCCTCGCATTTTATATAAACCGTAAAACGGTATATATCATTTATCCTGGCTATGGTATCCTCTGACGGTCCAATCGTCTCCGCGGCCTCTGCGGTGCGGGACAAATTCGAAATATCGCTCGCTATTTTATTCGCGTGTTCCGCCTCAGGGCTCTCTATGAGCACCTTCAGAAGATGCGCCGCCGGAGGATATCCCATGAGACTTCTGTAGGATATCTCTTGCCGATAGAAGCTATTATAATCCTGCCGCGCCGCACTGGCAACTGAATAATTCTCCGGCGAGTAGGTCTGGATCACGACCTCGCCCCTGCTGACGTCCCTTCCCGCCCTTCCGGCGGCCTGTGTCAGAAGCGAAAAGGTCCGCTCGGCAGCCCTGTAATTCAGGGCATACAGGGACATATCCGCAGCCAGTATCCCCACCAGGGTCACCTTCGGAAAATCGTGTCCCTTGACTATCATCTGGGTTCCGATGAGAATGTCCGCCTTTTCGTCGGCAAAATCCTTTAATATCCTCTCGTAGTCATTCTTTCTGGAGGTGGTATCGGCATCCATCCTGAGTATCCGGGCCTTGGGATACTTAAGCTTAAGCTCCGCCTCTATCCTCTGTGTCCCGGCCCTCATACCGCCCACATATTTCGACCGGCACTTCGGACAGGTTTTGGTAACAGGCGTTTCATATCCGCAATAATGGCATTTGAGCTGGCCGGACCTGTGGTAGCTTAAGGAAACATCGCAGTGCGGGCATTTAAAGACATAGCCGCAGGCCCTGCAGCTCACAAAGCCGGCATAGCCCCTCCGGTTTATAAACAGCATGATCTGCTCCTGTCTTCCCAGGGCAGCCTCCATCAGTTCGGTGAGCTTCCCGGAAAACATGGTCTTGTTTCCGTTTAAAAGCTCCTGTCTCAGGTCCACGGTATGAACCGTCGGGAGAGCTGCTCCCTTCGCCCTGTCAGTCAGCTCCCACAGCCTGTATTCTCCTCTCTCGGCGCGGTAATAGGCGTCCACCGAGGGAGTGGCAGAGCCCAACACTACGGAAGCTCCGGCGAGCCTGGCCCGCTCTATGGCTGTCTCCCTGGAATGGTAGCGCGGCATATTTTCCGCCTTATAGCTGCCCTCATGCTCCTCGTCGATTATTATTATCCCGAGCCTTGAAAAGGGGGTGAATAGCGCCGACCTGGGCCCGATCATGATATCTATAAGTCCCCTGGCGGCCCTCTCCCACTGATCGTATCTCTCCCCGGCGGAAAGCCGGGAGTGCATATAGGAGACCCTGTCTCCGAAGCGGCGCACAAAGCGCATTACCGTCTGAAAGGTCAGGGATATCTCCGGTATCAGCATTATAGCCTGCCTTCCAGAGGCAATAACATGTGCTATCAATTCCATATAGACCTCTGTCTTGCCAGAGCCGGTCACTCCGTGCAAAAGATAGGTCTTTCTTATGCCTGCACAATAGTCCTCCGCAAATTCCCTCGTGAGTTTAAGCTGCTGCTCATTGAGTCCGACCTTCCTCCTGCCGTCACCGCTGCCTATGTCCGGGCTTCTGTACTCCTCATCCGCTACGATCTTTACGAGGCCCAGCTTTTCCATCGCGTTTATGACCGCTGCCGTCGTGTGAAGCTTGTCGGTGATCAGGGACATATCCGCCCCGTCCTCATCCATAAGAGCCGCCAGGACCCTGCCTCTCGCCACCTGGTGCTTTGAGAGCATTTCGGCGTGGAGCCTCGACGCCTCTTCGATTGAAACATTGAGATATACCGTGCGCCTCACCCTCCGCTTTATGCTGGCTCTCACCGGGAGCACGGTCTTCAGCGACTGTATAAGGGTTCCCCCGTAATGTCTCTTCATCCAGACCGCAAGCCTTATGAGCTCGTCATAGGCGCGGTTATCCTCGTCAACGACAGCCAGGGAATCGATGTCCTTGATCTTGTCCGTATCGAGCTTCGGTGTGTCGGAGACCTCCACAACATAGCCCTTTATCAGCCTGCTCCCTCTTCCGAAGGGCACACAGACATAGGCCCCGGGAACTATTTTGTCCTCAAGAGCGCTGGGGATCCTGTACTGAAATGGCTTATCCAGTTTTTCTGATGAGATCTCAATTATTATGTCCGCATACTTCATAAATATCTTTATTCGCCACTGACTTCAGACTGCATTTATAAATAACGTGAGGTATTTAACTGATTTGCATTGTCTTGAATTCAATTTTGAATCCTTTATATATTAAACAACTTGTATTATTTTAATCTCGAAAATAAAATAGTCTCTGAAATTTATCTTGCAATCGCTTACGTTATTCTTTCATATCGTGCTGAATTTTTCAGCCAAATTCCGACAGTTTGCGGTGTTATTTTATTTTGCACCTATATGTTGATATTAAAAAATATCAATTCCTGCAAAAATTCACACAACTGAATGCCCGTACAGCCATGAGTCAAGGCCTTTTTATGCCTCTATGCCTTCCTCCTTTAAAATTTCCGCTATCAGTACCCTCTCATCCATGGGATGCTTTACTCCATGTATCTCCTGGTAATCCTCATGACCCTTTCCCGCCAGAATTATGACATCGCCGTCCCGGCCATTCTTTATCGCGTATCTTATGGCCTCTTTTCTGTCAGGTATCTCTATATATTTGCCCTCGGTCTTTTTTATCCCGGTAACTATGTCGGCGATTATGTCCATCGGCTCCTCATCCCTCGGATTGTCGGAGGTTATGATCGTGAAATCGGCGAGTCTTCCGGAGACCTCTCCCATCTCGAAACGCCTTGCCCTGGCACGGTTCCCTCCACAGCCGAAAAGGCAGACTATCCTCTCCGGCTTATATTCCCTTAATGAAACCAGCAGGCTTTCGAGAGCCATCGCGTTATGCGCGTAGTCTATGAAGAGCGAAAACCTGTCCGAAACATGTATCCTCTCCATCCTGCCCTTGACATGGGCCTTTAAAAGCGCCGCCCTTATAGCCTCATCGTCGGCATCAAAGCACCTGCACAGAGCTATCGTACACAGGGCGTTATAGACGCTGAACATGCCCGGCATGGCTATGGTGTACTCCCCGCTCTTCTCTCCTCTTACCTTGAAGTCCACTCCCAGCAGGGCACCATCCCTCTTGAGAGTAATGTCTTCGGCATATAAATCGTTTTCGCTGTTCAGTCCGAAGCTTATCACCTTGCAGGAGGCTCCCTCCAAAACCTTTTTGACATGCTCATCGTCGCCGTTTACTATCCCTGTTCTGCACTGCTTAAACAACAGCCCCTTACAGTGCAGATATTCGTCGAAATCCTTGTGCTCATTGGGCCCTATATGGTCGGGCGAAATATTCGTGAATATACCGTAATCGAAGACAAATCCCTGTGACCTGTGCATCATGAGGGCCTGCGAGGACACCTCCATCACCACTGTATCAAGTCCCGCTTCCACCATTTCCGCGAAATATTTTTGCAGCATATAGGACTCCGGCGTGGTATTTGCATTGGGTGTGTGCTTATCTCCTATAATGGTCTCTATAGTCCCGATAAGCCCGACCTTCCGTCCGGTCGCCTCCAGTATGGACTTTATAAGATAGGTGGTAGTCGTCTTGCCCTTTGTACCCGTAACGCCTATCGTGGTAAGCTTTTCAGCCGGATCTCCGAAATAGGCGGCCGAGACAAAGGCCATGGCATAACGTGTATCGGCGACCCTGATCACCGTCATCTCACTGTCCTCAGGTACGCTGACCTCCCGCTCCACCAGCACGGCAGCCGCCTTTTTTTCAGCCGCGGCGAAGACGGCCTCGTGTCCGTCGAAATTAGCTCCCTTTATACATATGAAGAGACAGCCCTCCTCTATCTTTCTGGAGTCGTTTATCACCTTCGTAATGCTCTTATCGACACTTCCCCTGTCGATGGTATATTCTGTTTTCTTCAGCAGCTCCTTTAAAGCTATCACTTTTCTTCCCCCTGTACTTTGAAAATTGTAACTATTCTGAACCCAAGGAGGTCAGAACCAATGTCATTTACTTTAGCAGATTTTCGATA
>JAFTEI010000060.1 GCA_017453965.1 Lachnospiraceae bacterium | reverse complement strand
GAGTCCGGAGAATATGTAGACATTATACCTGAAGGTCCCCCAGGTCTGCTCCAGAGCCGTCCCCAGCGAATAGTAGAAAAAGAGCATGATAACGGTAAAGATGCTGAGGGTTCCCGGCGGCATCAGTACCCAGGTGACAAGTCTCCATACCTGACCGTGAAAGATGAGATACGGATTTAAGTTTATAAGGCCCAGCAGGCCACTGCCGCCGTTTATCATGCCTGTCAGTGAAAACAGGTAGCCTATGACATAGGACAGGATCATATACCTTGTCAGGCCGCTTATGGCATATCTTCCGAATTTACGTTCTAATTTATTTAACCAGTTCATCTGTTGGAATTCTTTGCTTTCTCCGCTTCATCCGCGGTAGGCACATGAGTTTCGACAAAAATTATGAAATCATTGATTTTCTCCTCCGTCCAGCCTTCCTGACGGAGCCTTATGATTATATTTGCTACTTCTTTTGTATTCATAAATCATGTACCTTTTTGACATTTATTATAGAAAGTATAACATAACCCCAGCCGTCACACCACCATATTCTGTCTGTATTCCTCTTCTTCCCCGTATTCCTCCGTATATTGAGGCTCCTCGGGCTCCAGATTCTTAAAGGCCGTGGAGAGCATGAGCTTGATACGGTTCAGCTGGTTTACCTCCGAAGCACCGGGATCGTAGTCTATGGCGACTATATTGCTGCCGGGATATCTGTGCCTGAGGGCCTTGATGACTCCCTTGCCGACTACGTGGTTCGGGAGGCACCCGAAGGGCTGGGTGCAGACGATGTTCTTGACCCCGGCGTGAATGAGCTCACACATCTCCCCGGTCAAAAACCACCCCTCTCCGGTCTGGTTTCCGATGGAAACTATATCCTCGGCGTAGTGTACCAGGGTCTCTATATGAGCCGGGGGCTCAAAATGCCTGGAACGCGCAAATTCCTTCGCAGCTGCCGAGCGCAGGAACTCCAGCGCCTTAATGCCCAGACGGGCGTTTCTTGCAGTCTTCTTTGAGGTGCCGAGCTTGTCGGCCTTGTATATCTGGTTATAGAAGCAGTATAGCAGGAAGTCCATAAGGTCGGGCACTACCGGCTCTGCTCCCTCCGCCTCCAGAAGGTCGGTCAGGTGATTGTTCGCAGCCGGCATGAACTTGACCAGTATCTCCCCGACCACCCCGACTCTGGGCTTGACCAGCTCTTCATCTATGGGTATGGCATCAAAGGCCCTTATCATCTCCCTGCAAAGCCGCCTGAAGGTAAAGAATGAGGGGTGCTTCTGGGACACAAAGGCACAGCAGATTCTCTTATAGCGCTCGTGCAGGGCATCCGTATCCCCGGGATTGAGCTCGTAGGGGCGCATCCTCAGGATGCAGCGCAGGAATATGTCTCCAAAGACCAGGCCGTACATGCCCTTTATCGCCAGGTCGGCGGTTATCTTAAAGCCCGGATTCGCCTCCAGGCCGGAGAGATTCAGCGAGATAACGGGTATCTGCGCCATTCCCGCCTTTTCCAGCGCCCTTCTTATAAAGCCGATGTAATTTGTAGCCCTGCAGCCTCCTCCGGTCTGGGACATTATTACCGCCACCCGGTCCAGGTCGTATTTTCCGCTCAGCAGCGCATCCATTATCTGACCGACCACCATGAGCGAAGGATAACAGGCGTCATTATTTACGTATTTCAAGCCCACATCCACGGCCTGGTGCCCGTCGTTGCCGAGAAGCTCCAGGTTATAGCCCGCGCTTCTGAAGGCCGCCTCGATTACGTCAAAATGCACCGGAGACATCTGCGGACAGAGTATCGTATAGTTTTCCCTCCTCATCCTCTCCGTGAAGACCGTCTTTTCATAGGCACTGGAGCGTATCGTCCTCTCCTCGCCCTGCATATCCTTGACCCTTAGAGCCGCCAAAAGCGAGCGCACCCTTATCCTGGCGGCACCCAGGTTATTGACCTCGTCGATCTTAAGACAGGTATATATCTTGTCTGAACCGGAAAGTATCTCGTAAACCTGATCTGTCGTGACCGCATCGAGACCACAGCCGAAGGAATTGAGCTGGATGAGGTCCAGGTCGTCCCGAAGCCTGACATACTGCGCGGCGGCATAGAGCCTCGAATGGTACATCCACTGGTCCATGACCCTGAGCTCTCTGTCTACGGGCGCCAGATGTGATACGGAATCCTCGGTCAGAACGCAGACGTCGTAGCTCGTAATGAGCTCGGGAATGCCGTGGTTTATTTCAGGGTCTATGTGATAGGGCCGCCCGGCGAGGACGATTCCCCTCTTGCCCGTGGCCTCCATGTAATTCAGGACCTCTTCGCCCTTGAGGCGGATATCCTCCCGCACCGCCTCCTGCTCCTCCCAGGCATCCTGCACCGCAATGACTATATCCTCCGGCGGTATATCCGGAAAGGCCTCTATAAGCCGGGGCGCTATGTTTTCCACGGAATCGAAGCTCATAAAGGGATTTATAAATTCGATCTCCCCGTTGGTGATCTCATCCACGTTGTTCTTGATATTCTCAGGATAAGAGGTAACTATCGGACAGTTATAGTGGTTGCCCGCATCCTCGAACTCGTTTCTTTCATAAAAGAGCGAAGGATAGAATATCTTCGTTATCCCGTTCCTTATGAGCCAGGTCACGTGCCCGTGGGCCAGCTTCGCCGGATAGCACTCCGACTCCGAGGGAATCGACTCGATGCCGAGCTCATAGATATCCCTAGAGGTCCTGGGCGAAAGCACCACCTCAAAGCCCAGCTCTGTCAGGAATACATACCAGAAGGGATAGTTTTCGTACATATTTAAAACTCTCGGGATACCGATCTTGCCCCGGGTTGCCTCGTCGGCGGTCAGTGGAACGTAATCAAAGATCCTGTGGTATTTGTATTCAAAGAGATTCGGAACGTCCTTATGGGCATTTGCCTTTCCGATGCCCTTTTCGCAGCGGTTCCCGGAGATGAACTGCCGGCCTCCGGTAAAGCGGTTGATCGTCAGACGGCAATGGTTGGTGCAGCCCTGACACTTGGCCATGCTGGTGGTAAACTCCAGCTCATTTATTGCCTTTATCGAAAGCATGGAGCTCTCCTCGCCCTTGACATAGCGCTCCCTTGCGATCAGGGCTGCTCCGAAGGCGCCCATAATTCCCGCTATATCGGGGCGTATGGCCTCGCAGCCCGCGATCTTTTCAAAGGACCGCAGCACGGCGTTGTTGTAGAAGGTCCCGCCCTGTACGACAATATTCTCTCCGAGCTCCGAGGCGTCTGAGACCTTTATTACCTTAAAGAGGGCGTTCTTTATTACCGAATATGCCAGTCCCGCGGAAATATCGGAGACTGCGGCTCCCTCCTTCTGTGCTTGTTTTACCTTGGAATTCATAAATACCGTACAGCGGGTGCCAAGGTCGATGGGATGCTCGGCAAAGAGGGCCTCCTCCGCAAAGTCCTCAACCTTGAAATTGAGCGAATTTGCAAAGGTCTCGATAAACGACCCGCAGCCCGAGGAGCAGGCCTCGTTGAGCTGCACCGAATCCACGGAATGATTCTTTATCTTTATGCACTTCATATCCTGACCGCCGATGTCTAAGATACAGTCGACCTGGGGGTCAAAGAAGGAAGCCGCGTAGTAGTGCGCGACAGTCTCCACCTCGCCGTCATCGAGCATCAGCGCGGATTTTATCAGCGCCTCGCCGTAGCCTGTAGAGCAGGAGCGCACGATGCGCACGTTTTTGGGCATGAGGTCATAGATCTCCTTCATGGAACGGATCGCGGTCTTTAAAGGCGACCCGTTGTTGCTGGAGTAAAATGAGTACAGAAGCTCCCCGTTTTCTCCGATAAGGGCACATTTTGTAGTCGTCGAGCCCGCATCTATGCCCAGATACGCATTGCCCCTGTAGGATGAAAGGTCGGCAGTGGCGACCTTGTCTCTGGCATGGCGGTCCTTAAATTCCTTATATTCCTCCTCGTCCTTAAAAAGAGGCTCCATACGCGCAACTTCAAATTCGATATGGATGTCGCCCTTAAGCATGTCGATTATAGAGCTTAGGGTCACCGTCCCGGGCTCGTGGTTTAGGGCCGAGCCGATGGCTGCGAAGAGATGGGAGTTTTCGGGCACTATGGTATGCTCCTCATCCAGGTTTAAGGTGCGGATAAAGGCCGCCTTAAGCTCGGACAAAAAGTGGAGCGGCCCTCCGAGAAAGGCCACATGCCCCCTTATGGGCTTTCCGCAGGCCAGGCCTGAGATCGTCTGATTTACCACCGCCTGGAAGATGGAGGCCGAAAGGTCCTCCTTGGTCGCGCCCTCGTTGATCAGGGGCTGGATATCAGTCTTTGCGAAAACTCCGCAGCGGGCGGCTATCGTATACAAGGACTGGTAATTCTTGGCGTATTCGTTCAGGCCCTCGGCGTCGGTCTGCAAAAGCGCGGCCATCTGGTCAATGAAGGAACCGGTTCCTCCGGCGCAGATTCCGTTCATCCTCTGCTCGATATTGCCGTCCTCGAAGTAGATTATCTTGGCGTCCTCTCCCCCCAGCTCTATGGCCACGTCGGTCTGAGGCGCATAGTCAGTAAGGGCTGAGGAGACCGCAATGACCTCCTGCACGAAGGGGATGTTTAAGCAGTTCGCCAGAGTCAGTCCGCCGGAGCCGGTTATGACCGGGCTCAGATCCACGTCACCGGTGACATCGAAGGCCTCCTCGAGAAGGTCTGCGAGCGTCTCCTTTATATTTGCGAAATGTCTG
>JAFTEI010000059.1 GCA_017453965.1 Lachnospiraceae bacterium | reverse complement strand
CGCGACACTGACATGGCTACAGAGATGGTTAAGTTCTCGAACAATAACATTCTTCAGCAGGCAGGTCAGAGCATGCTGGCACAGGCTAACCAGTCCAATCAGGGAGTTCTTTCACTCCTCGGCTAATAGCTCAGGCAGCAATAACAACATAAAATATAACCTAAGGGGCATCCGCAAGGGTGCCCCTTTTGATTCGAAGGGAAATGTGATATACTTTGTTTCGCATTCGAAATTTATGATGTTAAGGAGTTAAATAAATGGCTAGAAAACGTTCCAAGGTAAAAGAGCTGCTGTCTTTAAGGCTTATGAAGGAGATAGTGGCGGTGTATCTTTTTCTGATATTCGCGGTCTATCCCTTATATTATGAAGATAAATATTTCAACATGGGTGAGGCCAAGTGGAATTTCTTCCGCACCGTCAGCTATTATTTCCATACGGATGCGATATCGTGGCTGTATATTCCCACATTTCTGTTTTTCATGGTCGTCATATTCATATGGTATCTCTTTGACCTGAAAAAAGAGGATAAGCTGAAATTTTCGCTGCAGGATATAAAGGGTGCGGTAATAACCGACAAATTTGTGCTGACCTATCTTATCCTCATGGCCTTTTCGACACTGATCTCACCGTATAAGGATTATATCATATGGGGTTATGAGGGCTGGTACATGGGCTTTGTGGCCCAGCTTGCCTTTGTGCTTTTGTACTACTTCGTATCCAGGTTTTACAGATGGGACGAGATCCTGATAATAGTGTATATGGCAGTTTCCGCGGCGGTATTTCTCCTGGGTGTTCTGAACAGATTCCTCGTGGATCCCCTTCAGATGTACGTAAACCTGGATGAGGGTTATATAGCACAGTTCCTGTCTACATTGGGACAGTCCACCTGGTATTCAAGTTACATGGTCATTATGATGCCTATAGGAGTCTTTGCTTTTTGGTTCTATGAGAAAAAATGGGTCAGGATCGCCTGGGGAGCCTATACAGCCCTGGCGTTTATGACCTTCATCACTCAGGATTCGGATTCGGCCTTTTACGCATTTCTGGCGTTTATGTCTGTCCTGTTCTTCTTCTCCTTCAATGAGAACAGGCTTATGAAGAACTTCCTGGAGGTATGTCTTATCGCACTGCTTTCCTGGCGGGTAATAGGCTGGCTTCAGATGGCTCTTCCCGACAGGGCGGTCAAGCTGGGGGGAATGATGACCTTCATGTCGCAAAGCCCCCTTATGTGGATACCGATAATCGTCCTTGCGGCCCTCTATGTATTGGTGCTTAAAGGTATCAGGGAAGGGAAGCTGGAAATCACGAACTTTAAGAAAATACGCTACATTTATTTTATAGTGCTCGGAGCTGGAATTTTCCTCGGAGTGATCTACATAGTCCTTAATTCCAAGGGCCTCCTTCCCGAAGCACTGAGCACCGATAACAACTATCTGTATTTTGACGGATGGAACTGGGGTAACAACAGAGGCCTGTCCTGGGTGGTTACGGTCAAGTCCTTCTTTGACACCATGACGGACGATCCCTTGAGATTCCTTTTCGGAGCGGGACCGGATGGCTTCTACAATACGGTATATAAGTATCATCAGGCTGAGCTCTTTGAAAAGTTCGGTGAAAATACCATACTGACCTGTGCGCACAATGAGTGGATGACCCAGATCATAAATACCGGAGTTCTCGGAGGAATAGCTTATATCGGAATCTTCATTGCGGCGATAAAGAGGTTTGTCGCAAAGGTAAAGGAGGTTCCGGAGCTTGTGGCGCCGATAATGTGCATAGTTGCATATATGTCGCACAACTTCTTCTGCTACCAGCAGATAATCTGTACACCGGTCATTTTCATCATCATCGGAGTGGGAGAATGTCTTTCCAGAATAGGAAAGGTTCCGATCTGGGAAGCGGACTGAGTCATGTATGACCTTTTGATAGTCGGGGCAGGCTTATATGGTGCGGTCTTCGCTGCCGAAGCGGCCGCCAGGGGATATAAATGCCTGGTCATAGATAAGAGAAAACATATCGGCGGAAATGTATATACGGAGAACCGCAGCGGCATAAATGTCCATGTGTATGGAGCCCATATCTTCCATACGGATAACACTGAGGTGTGGAATTATGTAAACCGATATGCTGAATTCAACAGGTATACCAAGTCTCCGATAGCCAGATACAGGGATGAGCTCTACAATCTTCCCTTTAATATGAATACATTTCATGCCCTGTGGGGAGTGGTGACACCTGAGGAGGCAAAGGAGAAGATTCGTGAGCAGGTACAGGCTGAAAACATATCTGAGCCTGGCAACCTTGAGGAACAGGCTCTTTCTCTCGGAGGCCGCGATATTTACGAAAAGCTTATCAAGGGCTATACCGAAAAGCAGTGGGGGCGCAGCTGCAGTGAGCTTCCGGTTGAGATAATAAAGCGCCTTCCCTTCAGATTTGTCTATGACAATAACTATTTTAACGACAGATATCAGGGAATCCCCATAGGGGGTTATACAGGACTGGTCGGGAAGATACTTGACTCCCCGGATATCGATGTCCGTACCGGGATCGATTTTTTTGAAAACAGGGAGCGGCTGGAGGCGGATTCCCAAAAAACCGTGTTTACCGGACAGATCGATGCATACTATGATTATTCCCTGGGAGCCCTGGAGTATCGCAGCCTGAGGTTCGAGACAGAGGAGCTGGAGACGGAGAGCTATCAGGGAAATGCCGTTGTAAATTATACCGAATACGAGATTCCCTATACGCGCATAATAGAGCATAAATATTTTGAACTGACGGGCAATGCCGCCCCCGGAAGCAGGACGATCATAACCCGTGAATACCCCTGTGAATGGAAAAAGGGAGATGAGCCCTATTACCCCTTAAATGACGCGAGGAATGAAGAGCTCTACAAGAGATATGCAGCTCTTGCGGAGCAGGAGAGTCGGGTCATCTTCGGAGGCAGGCTGGGTAAGTATAAATATTTTGATATGGATGACGTTATAGCGGAGGCGCTCTCCGACGCAGCGAGTAAATTGGAATAGCGGCATACAGCTTAATGCCCTGTCCTGACGCTGAATAGCGGCTGTGGAATTTTTAGGATTCTTTTATAATTCAGATACTTGTTTTTTTAAATCAGGTGTGCTACTG
>JAFTEI010000058.1 GCA_017453965.1 Lachnospiraceae bacterium | reverse complement strand
GGAAGGTACCGATTATAACGTTTGCAATCGAGGCCTTGTTCACCGTAGCCCCTCCGATCAGGATGGCAGAGACCGCCGGCAGAGCCATATAGAAGGGCGCCATATAGAGCTGGATAAAGCCGAAGCCCTGCTGATATACCAAAATTCCGACTGCCGCAAGCCAGGTTGACATAACTACGGAGGTCAGCCTTGTCTTGTCTATATCTATTCCCGCCGCCCTTGCAAAGGCCGGGTTGGAGCCCACCGCCGTCATTGCCGTACCGGTCTTGGTGTGAAGGAAGGCCCATATGATAAAGGCTATTACCGCGAAGAAAAGCAGCGTCCCCGTGGGTATGGAAAGATTTCCGATATTTATCTGAAGGAAGTTAGCCAGCACCTTGTCATAGTAGCCTTCAAGGGAGATCGTGGTACGAAGGCCCTTTCCCGCAAGTCCCCAGACCATGTTGGGACTGTGATAGGGCAGGAGCAGCCACATCATACACATAAAGGAAACGGAGGAGAAGCCTACGTAGGTGGCTATCATCATCTCCCCGCCCTTGATCTTGTTTAAGAGCCAGCCGTAAAAATATCCCAGTATCAGCGCGAAGGGCGTCGCTATGACTATAGCCATCACGAAGGAGAGCCCTCCGGTAAAGCCGAATTCAATGGAGAGGGTCGCCCCCAGCAGTCCGGATATTATTCCCAGCGGAAGTCCGAAGTTGAGTCCGCAGCCGGAATGTACCATCGGAACCATGGCCAGCACCAGTATGGCGTTCCAGCTGAAACGGTTAATGGTATTGGAGATCTGCGTCGGCAGGTCGGAGCCCGCTATGGGCGCCATTATGAACAATAACAGCAGAAAGCCTGCAATTATGAGCCTCGGCAGCCCGAAGTCGTTCACTATATTTCGAATTCGATCAGTAAATGTTACTTTTGCGTTTTCTTCCATCAGTCTATCCTTTTTCCTATTAAACAACCTGGCTTATCATCAGCGTTCCGAGCGCCTCTGAGCGCTCTGTCGATTTCAGGATACCAGCGATCTTTCCTCCCGAAACCACGGCGATCCTGTCACAGGTCGACCTCAGCTCCTCGAGCTCGGAGGAGATCATTACCACAGTGACCCCGCTCTCCCGGTTGAACTTCTTCAATGCCTCCAAAACCAGAGCCTTGGCTCCTACATCTATACCTCTCGTAGGCTCCGAAACAAAGAGGAACTTCGGCTCCAGCGCAAAGGCCTTTGCCAGACATACCTTCTGCTGGTTCCCTCCCGAAAGCTCCCGGGCGCTCTGGGTACTTCCGGTACACTTTATCTGAAGCTCAGCTATATACTTTTCCGTCACCTCGCGGATGGCCTTTTCGTCCCTCCATTTGATGAGGCCGCCCAGATAGGGCTTCAGAAATTTATTCTGTATCTGCATGGCCGGGAAGGCTACGTTCCATTCCAGAGACTCATCCAGCAGGAGCCCTACCCCTCTTCTGTCCTCGGACACAAAGGCGATGGACGCGTCGAGACATTTCCTCGGGGAATTTAAAGGTATCTCCTTCCCGTCGAAGATTACTGTTCCGCCCGCCTCATAGAGCCCCATGACTCCGTTGGGGATGCCGAGCTTCCCCTGTCCGGCCAGCCCTCCTATACCAAGGATCTCCCCCTTATAGATATCCAGATTCACGTCCCTGACAGTCTCTCCGGGCATGTCCACCCACAGATGCTTTATGGACATTATCACTTCGGCGTCTTTTTTGTCGCTGCCGGGTCTCTCATCCTCAGAGTCCTCTTTCTTCGATGACTCTATGGATCTGCCCACCATATCCCGGGTTATCTCGGCCTCCGAGGTCTCCTTTGCGGGAGTATCGCTGACCACGTAGCCGTCCCGCATTACCACTACTCTGTCGCAGACATCCAGTATTTCATATAATCTGTGGGTAATAAAGATGACGGCAATGCCCCGCTTTGCCATTCCCCGAATGGAATCCAACAGTGCCGCAGCCTCCTTCTCCGTAAGCACAGCCGTGGGCTCGTCCAGGATGAGGAGCTTCAACTGCTCCTTGCTGAGCTCCCGGGCTATCTCGGTAAACTGCTTATGGCCGACGGGCATATCGTTGATGACCATATTTTTATCGATGGAAACTCCCATCTTGTCTATGGCCGTCTCCGCCCTCCCGTCCATTTCCTTGCGGTCCAGGACATTGAGCCTCTCCCCGAATATCTGGGATAAGACGCTGGTCTTTTTCGGCTCTCTGTTTAAAAGAATATTCTCGGTCGCAACAAAACCGGGTATAAGGGAAAATTCCTGATGCACCATGCCTATTCCGGCAGCAATGGCATCGAAGGGCGTCTCAAAATTCACCTTCTCGCCGTTTATCAGGATATCTCCTTCATATCCGCCAGTCTCGCGGATCACGTCCATGCCGAAGAGTATCTTCATAAGAGTGGACTTGCCCGCTCCGTTCTCTCCGCAGAAACCCAGGACCTCGCCCTCGTGGAGGGTGAAATTGATGTCGGTCAGGACCTGATTTCCGAAAAACTCTTTTTTAACGTTCTTTATTTCCAATAATGGAGCCTTTGCTTCGCTCATAGTTGACCTTTCGATTTTCCAAAATAAGATTGCTCCGCTGCTTTGCAGCTCCCGCAATCCCCAAAAGTCTACTCGCATATCGCGACGCGTGCGTGTCGCTTTTAGGCTCGTATCCTTTTGGTTTTTATGATGATTGCCAAAAGCACACAAGCGTGCTTTGGCAATCATCTAAAAACTTTATTTTATATTACTTTACGGTAAAATACTTCTCAGGCACTTCTACCTCTGTGGAGCCCATGTACTTTCCGGGCTCGCCCATGATGTAGGTATCCTGATAGATAAGGAAGGTGTTGTCAGCCTTAACTCCGGTCTCGGCATTTGTGTAATTGGAGCCGTTCCAGTGAGCCTTGGGTGAGAATACCTCGTAAGCTGCAGAGATGTCATCTATATCAGCCAGTTCGCTCTTTCCGTCGATAACGTTCATAGCGTGCTGTGCAAGTCCAGCAGAAACGGTGTAACCGTAGGAATAAGCCCAGGTTCCGAAGCGTCCTGCTCCGCCCTTTTCAACTACAGCGCTCTCAACCTTTGCGAGTATCTTCTCGAAATCGCCGGCCTCGGCCGTAAGGTCAATTCCCAGAGCTCCGGGATAGCCCATAAGCGGTGAAGGCAGGTCAGCCTCGATGAAGTATCCGCCGTACTCCAGGAGCTGCTTTAAAAGGGGCTCTGTGTGAGCATCGTTTGTACAGAAATAAGCTGTCTCCTTGCCGTACTTCTCAACCCACTCGGGAACCTTCTCAAGGATGTATGCCTGTGCGCCCGCAACTCCTACGTCGCTTGTAGGGTCGGGAGCTGTCTCGAGTACGAAGTCCATGCCGAACTCCTTGCAGGCCTCCTTCATGATGGCCACACGACGGCTCATGGTCTCATATGCCATATGTCTGGGGAAAGAAATGTGAACAAAGGATTTGCAGCCCAGCTCGTGAGCTGTACGAATAATAAGGTAACCTCTTGCAACGAAGTCATTGTTAACAACAAGGTCTGCTGCTGAACCGATCTCAGGAAGGTCCTCGTGGGACTCACCAGCTATGCAGATGATGTCGGGACGTCTCTCCTTGATCTGACGGAAGGCCTCCGTGGTTCCGGGGATGGCCTGGTTGACGATGATGGCCTTCATTTCGGGGTCATCGGACATATTTACTATGGTCTGAATGGTGGTTTCCAACTCCTCGGTGAAGTTGTCGGGATAGATGGCAAGCTTTACCCTGTCCTCTCCGTACTTCTCCTGGAAAGCCTCAGCACCTCTTCTGTCATCCTCGGACTGGGAAACAGAACCGGTGATGATTCCGATGTGGTAATCTCCTCCCTCTGCTGCTGCGGTATCCTCAGCTGCGCCTGTGTCCGCTGCTGCCACGTCAGTCTCCGCTGCTGCGTCTGCGGCTTCCTCAGCAGGAGCCTCCGTCTGTGCTGCGGGCGTCTCTACCGACTCGATGGTAGCTGCACCGGAATCAGCGCTTCCGCAGGCTGCCAGAGATGCTGCCATGATAACAGCCATAACGGAACTTAAAATCTTCCTCTTCATGTTTTTCCTCCTTAAAATAAATGTACTGAAAAATCTGTCCGGATTCCGGTCGAAAAAGGCCGAAAAAAAAAGGACAACGCCGTTATTATATTACTTAACGGCGTTATCGTCCAGTAGAATTGATAAATTTGAGATAGTTTCAAACGAAATCACAGTGAAATTCTCACCTATAACCTACAGATATCTCATCTTTCCGTCGTCTCCTCCGCGCCTTCCCGGGGCAGTTCCAGTAAGTCCCTTGTTGGGAGATTCCTTGTGCTTGGAGCCAATTCCGAACTTGGTAGAAAGCTTCTCCTGACAGTCCTTGCAATAGGTTCCGCTTAAGATCTGCTTTCCGCAGTTCTCGCAAGTAAGCAGCATCTTGGAATCCTTACTGATATCCAGCCTCTGCTGCTTGACGTAGTGCATGACTGTCTTCAGGGGTACATTACAGGCCTTGGCGACCTCCTCGGCCTGGGTATTCGGATGATCCCATAAATAATCCCTTACTTTTCTGAAATCCGTATCCGGAAGGCTCTGGCACTCCGGACAATATTCCTCTCCGTAGCCACTGTTAAAAAGCCTGCCACAGCCTTTACAAAGCATAACTTCCATAACTATCACCTCCTTCCAAACGAAAAGGGTGTGATTCTTTAAAATCACACCCCATTATTTTACCACAATATATTGCGTTTTAACAGAGATATTATAATATTCCTCAGCCCGACATAGACGCTATCAGCGCATCGATCTCCGCCTGACTTAAAACCCTGTTTGCATTTCCTCCAGCGGGAGCCGCGGGCGCTGCCGGGGCCGCCGGGGCCGGTGCGGGCGTAGGCGGAATAAAGGGCTTAGGCGCTGCCTGTCCCATAATACTGCTGAATAATGCCTGCTGTTCCGGTGTCAATCCATCCATTAATAAAATCTCCTGCCGTTTGGTTTACAAATTTTAACACATGTTGAAAAAATTAACAAGACCAAGATATTGTATTATGGCGCTGGAGGCAAAAACATCCAGTGGATGTTTTTGGGACACGCTTTGATGCGCTGAGCGCATCAGTGTCCGGGTGTCTACGGCGCCGGAGGCAAAAACATCCAGTGGATGTTTTTGGGACACGCTTTGATGCGCCGAGCGCATCAGTGTCCGGGTATCTACGGCGCTGGAGGATACTCCGTACACAACAACCTGTACGGCGGCT
>JAFTEI010000057.1 GCA_017453965.1 Lachnospiraceae bacterium | reverse complement strand
CTCATCTTCACCCCTCTACCTCTCATTCCTGCGATATAGCAACCCGTAGTCATTTTCGGCCACGATGGTATAATTTCTGAACATATATTCCTGAAACTCTGGGATGTCGATGATATCCAGTCCCTCGGTAACTATCCACTTCGGAGAATTCTTTATTAGCAGCTCCATGAATTCCACCCGGGCGTCACCGTCCAGGTGCAGAAAATACGGAATATTGACCGAATACTTGTTATTCGGAAGTATCTTATTTATCTCATAGAATTTAAAGCCCGATTCTATATTATATATCCTGTCTCTCTCCCACTCAGGTATCAGCGAAAATGTCTCCCTCGCCGCCTTTACGTAGTCGCTGTCGGTCTCATAGAGCACGAGCTCGATATTTTCTATTATCTTATGCCTCACCGGATCGAAATAAAAGATCATCACCAACAGCATAAGTATGATAGAACCCACAAATTTTGCTATTCCGCCCCTGCTCCCGGTCAGGGCCTTAAATTCCCCTGTAAATACCCTTAAGACAAGAATCAGATCTAGCCCCCACAGGGGAAGCACGGTTATAAAATAGTAGGTATAGGCCGAGCCCAGATGCAGGAGGAGGTATATGACGGGCGCAGAGATCAGGATGAGATATCTCAGGGCCTTAAGCTTTGCGTCTCCGGCCGTGTACTTTCCCAAAAGCACGGCCACCAGGAGGGAGACGGGGCAGATCAGCAGATTTCTTTCCCACTCCATACTAAAGGAAATATAATAATCCGTGGAACGCTTGAGCCCCAGGACGAATACGCAGTGTATCATATCCCTGAGCGCGCCCCTGAAAATAAAGTACGCGAATATCGGAAGGCTCACCAGGGCTATACCCAGCAGGAAGAATAGCGCACACTCAAGGAGCTCCCTCAGCCTCTTCTTCCGGACAAGCCCTGTCGATACCGCCAGTATCACGGCGAAAAGCGGCGCCCCCGAGGTTATCTTCGAGTAGATAAAGACCCCCGCGAAAAGCCCCATAAGGCAGGCATCCAGGCGCAGCGAGGCCCTGTCCGCGGCCTCCTCAGCTCCAAGGAACCTAAGCCCCATCCATATCGCCGCAAAATTGAGGGGCATAAAGAGCTCCTCGGTAGTATTTCCGCCCCACAAAAGATAGATATAGGGAAAATAGAACAGGAGCAGCACCACCCAGGAAAGACTACGGGAAAGATAGTTTTTCGCGATTCTATGCAGCAGCACTGCCGAAGCTCCGGCCGAAATGCACTGTATCAGAAAGACTCCGTGTCTTCCTTTTATAAAGAGCTGGCCGAGGGCCTCATAGAAAAAAAACGCGGGGCCCTTGAGGTCGAAGAGGTCCTTATAGGGCACATAGCCTGAGAGTATGGCCCTCCCCACCGTGGAATACCAGGCGCTGTCGTAGCCGTAGGAATCCTTAAACAGGGGTGAGCTCCAGCTGGCCGCGACAAGCACGAAGATGCAGCCCCAGACAAAGACCGCAAAAAATTCAAGGAGCGCCAAGTGACGCTCCCCGAAATTTTTACTGAACTGCTCTTGTTTCTCAGTCTGCTGTGAGATCAACCAGCTTATCCTTTCTGGCCTCAATTTCCTTGGCCTGTACATCAGAGGGTGCGGGCTCATAGCGGTTAAATTCATATGAGAAGTCTCCCGCTCCTCCGGTCATGGAACGAAGATCGGTATTATAGCCGAAGATCATGGACTCGGGCAGCTCCGCCTCGATGACCTGCTTTCCGCTTCCGTCGGGATTCATTCCGAGTACCCTTCCTCTTCTCTTGTTGAGGTCTCCCATGACATCTCCGGTGTACTTATCCGGAACGGTGACCTTCAGGCTGATGATGGGCTCTAAAAGTATGGGCTGGGCCTTGAGGAAGCCCTCCTTAAACGCCATGCTGGCCGCCATCTTAAAGCTCTGCTCCGAAGAGTCTACGGGATGATATGAACCGTCGTATAAGGTAGCCTTGACTCCTACAACCGGATAGGCCGCAAGCGGTCCGCGAAGCACCGACTCCGCCAGTCCCTTCTCAACTGCGGGGAAGAAGTTCTTCGGAACGGCTCCTCCAACTACCTTTTCCTCGAAAATATAACCCTTTGTAGGATCTCCCGAGGGCTCGAAGGTCATCTTTACATGGCCGTACTGTCCGTGACCACCGGTCTGCTTCTTATACTTGCCCTCTACGTCGGAGCGTCCTCTGATAGTCTCCCTGTAAGCTACCTTGGGCTGGGAAAGCTCTATCTGAACCTTATATTCATTCTCCAGCTTGGACTTTACGACATCCAGCTGCTGCTCGCCGATACCGAAGAGCAGGGTCTGTGAATTCTCGGAATCGTTTACATTCTTTAAGGTGATATCCTCTGCGCAGAGCTTGGAGAGCGCCTGGGCGATCTTGTCGATATCTCCCTTGTTCACCGCGCGGTAGCGCATGGACGTATAGGGCGTTGAAACCATGGGCTTTGCGTACCTTATGGGATTGGCCTTGGTGGATAGGGTATCTCCGGTCCTAGTCTTATCCAGCTTGGCGAAGGCTCCTATGTCTCCGGCATGCAGCTCACCTATTTCAGAGGCCTTGTTGCCGCACATTATATAGAGCTTGCCCGTCTTTTCCTCAATGTCCTTGTCCTCGTTATATAAGACGTCTCCGCTCTTTATAACTCCGCTGGCTACCTTGAAGAGCGAATATTTTCCGATGAAGGGGTCAACTATGGTCTTCCATACTATTACCGACTTCGGCTTCGAGAAATCGTAATTGGCCTCGAATATCTCGTTGCTGTTTATATTGATACCGGCAAACTTGCGGCCCTCGGGACTCGGCAGATACTTAACTATGTCGTCGAGCAGCGTGTACACGCCCTTTATCAGGGTGGTGGAACCACAGGAGATCGGAACTATCGTGGAATCGCAGACGCTCGCGTGAAGGGCTGCACGGATCTCGTCGTCCGAGAAGGTATCCCCGTTAAAATACCTGTCCATAAAGTCCTCACTGGTCTCCGCAACCGCTTCCATAAGGGAATCCCTGTATGCTCCCAGGTTGTCCTTGGAATAATCCGGTATCTCGCACTCCTGCGCCTTGTTTTTGTCGTCCCACTTAAACGCCTTTTCAGCCACTACATTTACATAGCCGACGAACTTCTCGTTTTCCCTTATGGGGAAGTGGAAGGGCGCTATCTTCTTCCCGTAGCGCTCCGTCATCGTTTCGAGCACGTTCTTAAAGCTGGCGTTATCTATGTCCATGTTGGTAACATATATCATTCTCGGGATATTGTACTTGTCGCAAAGATCCCAGGCCCTTATGGTACCGGCCTCTACTCCGGACTTTCCGTTTACAACTATGATAGCTGCCGCGGCCGCGCTGACTGCTTCCTCAACCTCGCCGACGAAATCGAAATATCCCGGGGTGTCCATGATATTGATCTTGGTGTCTTCCCACTCGATGGGGATGACTGTAGTATGAATCGAAAACTTTCTCTTCTGCTCCTCCTTGTCGTAGTCGCTGATCGTGTTGCCGTCGGTAATATTTCCCAGCCTGTTCGTCAGCCCCGCAAGGTTAGCCATTGCCTCGGCGAGGGATGTCTTTCCCGCTCCGCCATGACCTAAGAGAACCACGTTACGAATCTTGTCAGTAGTGTAAACCTTCATAAATGACCTCCAATAAGCTTTCGGAAACCGGCTCTGCTGTAATAATTGTCCGTAAGAATAAAGTCCGGCCCCGGATAATATACTGACATTTTACTAAAAATTGAGTCCTTACACAAGACCAAGTTGTCAAAATTAAACAACACTTTACTTTAATGCGTTAAATCACTATAATATGACTCATGAAAGTTGCATTTATCGGTCTCGGACTCATAGGCGGCTCGATAGCCAAAACCATAAGAAAAAAAT
>JAFTEI010000056.1 GCA_017453965.1 Lachnospiraceae bacterium | reverse complement strand
ATCAAACCCTTGAAAACATTGAAAACTCAGAAAAATCAATTATGTCAACCTCATCTGATCCAGCTGATCTTTCTCCGGCTCCGCATAGTGCGCTTAACCTGCCGATAATCGACATAGACGGAGGAGAGGGAGTAGGCAGGGTCACCAAGCCCGGCCTGGACCGCGACGTGGGAGAGGCTGCTATAAATTCGGTTCCCAGGGCCATGATAGAGGAGGCGGTGCGCTCGGAGGCCTTAAAGGCGGGTTTTAAGGGCAGGATAAGGGTAATAATATCCGCTCCGGGAGGGGAAAAGATCGCACAGAAGACCTTTAATCCACGGCTCGGCATAGAGGGGGGGATCTCCATCCTGGGGACGAGCGGTGTAGAGGAGCCGATGAGCACCCGCGCCGTAATAGATACGATAGAGGTCGAGATGAGGGTACACAGGGCCGCCGGAGAAAGTATAATAGCGGTCACGCCGGGAAATTACGGCCAGGCCTATATGCTGAAGGCCTATGGCTACGACCTGGACCGGAGCGTCCAGTGTTCGAATTATATAGGGGACGCCATAGAGCTTGCGGATAAGCTGGGTTTTGAGGCCATGCTGCTCACAGGCCACATAGGCAAGCTCATAAAGCTGGCGGGGGGTATAACGAATACCCATTCCTCCAACGGGGACTGCCGTATGGAGCTGTTATGTGCGGCGGCTTTGAGGGCCGGCTGCAGCGCTGAGGCCTGCAAGAGAGTCCTGGACTGCATCTCCACGGAAGAGGCATTGAGGAATATAGAGCAGGAGGGGCTTCTGGACAAGACTATGGAGCTGGTCCTGGAGGGGGTCATGCGCACTCTCGCCTTAAAGGCGGGGGAGAGCCTTAGGACGGAGTGCATCATATATTCAAATGATTTCGGAGCGCTGGCGCAAAGTGACGGTGCCGCGGCGCTTATAAAAAGGATCGGAGCAGTGGGGCAGCTATGAGCTATAAGTCAGATATTACCGGAGATAAAACATTTTTTGGAATAGGAGGAGACTGATGGTATATTTTGTGGGAGCCGGAAGCGGGGCAGTGGACCTTATAACCGTGAGAGGGGCAGAGCTTTTGAGCAGGGCGGATGCGGTGATCTACGCGGGCTCTCTTGTAAATCCCGAATTGCTGGACAGGTACGCCCGAAAGGACTGCAAAAGGTATGACAGCGCATATCTAACGCTGGAGGAGGTACTGGAGCTCATAAAGTCAAATGAGGCGGAAAACGCCCTCACGGTGAGGCTCCATACCGGCGAGCCCTCACTTTACGGGGCGGTCAGGGAGCAGATGGATGCGCTGGACGAGCTGGGGATAGAATATAAGAGCTGTCCGGGAGTTACGGCCTGCTTTGCCGCCGCTTCTGCGTTAAATATGGAATATACTCTCCCCGGAGTTTCCCAGAGCCTTATAATAACCAGAATGGAGGGCAGAACTCCGGTGCCCGAGGGTGAGAGCATAGAGAGCTTTGCGGCCCATGGGGCTTCGATGGCGGTATATCTGAGCTCGGGAATGCTGCAGGAGCTCTCAGAGAGGCTGATCGCCGGCGGCTACAGCCATGATACGCCGGCGGCCATAGTCTACAGGGCCTCATGGGAGGATGAAAAGACACTGGTGTGCACGGTGGGAAGCCTTGCCGAAGAGGCTATGAAGAACGATATAAACAGACAGGCCGTGGTGCTGGTGGGCTCTGCTGTGGCCCATACCGCCTACGGGCGTTCCAGGCTCTACGATCCGGAATTTGAGACCGGCTACAGAAAGGCAGTAAAATGAGACTGGATGTGATCTCTTTTACGGAGAGGGGCTGGCAGCTGTCATTAAAGCTCGAAAGGATCTTCGGAGAAGAGTGCGGTCTCTATATCAAGGGCTCGGCCCAGGGGTATCCGGATAAGATAACGCGCGTCACAGAGTCCCTTGAGGAGTGGACGGGGAGGCATTTTGAAGAGCACATCCCTATAATATTCGTAGGAGCCCTGGGGATAGCGGTACGCTCCATAGCTCCCTTTATCAAGGATAAGCTCAAGGATATACCTGTAGTCTGTGTGGACGAGGCAGGAGGCTTTTCCATTCCGGTCCTGTCCTCGCACTACGGGGGAGGTCTGTATATCGCAAGGAGGATAGCGGAGGCCCTGGGGGCGGTACTCGTCATGACGACGGCTACGGATATCAATGGCCGCTTCGCCGTAGACGTTTTTGCCGCGAAAAATGACCTCATACCTGCAAATAAGGAGGGTATCAAGGCAATTTCCTCCAAAATACTCTCAGGAGAGGCCGTAAATATCTATTTTGACAATGTTGAGACCGAAGGAGCTGTGCCCGAGGAGCTGAAGGTCGTGGAAATCTGGGAGAAAGCAGATATAGTGGTTTCAAATCGTACAGCCACAAGAAGTTGTACCCTGCAACTTGTTCCTAAGAATCTGCACCTGGGAGTAGGATGTAAAAGAGGAAAAGGCACAGATGAGATCTTGGGTGCCATAAGAGATATATTGAGGTCGGAGGGACTGTCCGAGGCCGCGGTGGTGGACATATCCAGTATTGATCTGAAAAAGGATGAAGAGGGCCTGGCGGAGGCGGCGGCGGAGCTGGATGCCGGCTTTTTGACATATTCCGCCGCCCAGCTCAATGCCCTGGAGGGAGATTTTTCGGGCTCCGATTTTGTGAGGGAGGTAACGGGCGTCGATAACGTGTGTGAGCGTTCGGCCATCCTCAGCGCGATGAATTCGGGGGAGTGCCGGCTGGTAAGCCCTAAGGCGGCAGTGGACGGGGTGACAGTCGCGGTAGCCGAGAGCAGGTGCATCATCAAGTTTACATAAAATTGCTGACCCTTTTATATTTTGTACCAGTTCGACAGCACCCATCCACAGTTTTTTTACGAAAGGAGAATCAAATGTCCGGAAAGAAGCTTTACGTTGTAGGAATGGGTCCCGGGGATGAATTATATATGACCCGGGAAGCGTTAAATGCCATTGAGGAAAGCGATGTCATCGCCGGCTACAAGGTTTACATAAATCTACTTCCGGAGAGATATGCTGATAAGGAGCACATCATTACGGGAATGAGGGCGGAGGAGGAGCGCTGCCGGCTGAGCCTGGAGGCGGCCTCTTCTGGAAAGACTGTTGCACTGGTCTGCAGCGGAGATGCCGGAGTCTACGGAATGGCCTCACTGGTCCTGGAGCTGGCGCCGGAATATCCCGGGGTGGAGATCAGGGTCGTGAGCGGAGTCACGGCGGCCCTTTCGGGTTCCGCAGTTCTGGGCGCCCCTCTTTCAAATGATTTTGCAGTAATAAGTCTAAGTGATATACTTACACCAAAGGAAAAAATAATCAAAAGACTGAGGGCGGCCGCCGAAGGGGACTTTTGCATAGCCCTTTACAATCCGGGGAGCCACAACAGACCGGAGGCCCTCAAGGAGGCGGCGAAAATACTTATGGAGACCATCGAAGAGGACAGGGTGGCCGGTGTTGTGGAGAACATAGGAAGGGCCGAACAGAGGATGAGGCTGTGTACCTTAAAGGAGCTGGAAACTCTGGAGGTAAATATGTTCATGACTGTTTTTATAGGAAATTCCTCGACTAAAATTATTGACGGGCACATGGTGACGCCCAGGGGTTATATTGTAAAATAGAAGTAAATATTCAGAACAGTTACAAACAGTAATTGAAAGGCAGAGGGAGCGGAGTAGCTATGAGCAGTAGGTCAGATATTACCGGGGATAAAACTCCTTTAATAAAGGAGAAGATGGATAAGGGAGTTTTAATATTTGGGGGAACATCCGAGGGCAGGGATATAGCCTGGAGGCTCAGCGGACTTGGGATACCCTGTATGGTCTGTGTGGCGACCGAGTACGGCAGATACGCCATGGGAAACGACAACGGGGGCAATTCACCTGAGATCCATGTCGGGCGGATGAACGAGGACGAGATGAAACAGTTTGTCACCGGGGGAAAATACAGCCTGGTGGTGGATGCGACCCATCCCCATGCGGGCGAGGTCTCGCAGAATATAAGAAAGGCTCTTAAGGGCACCGACATCGGTCTGATTAGATTCAGAAGGAACGTGGCCGGAAGCTTTGACGAGGCTGAGAAATATGACAGGATAAGATATTTCGATTCCTTTAAAAACTGCGTCGAAGCGCTGGGGGAGGTGAGGGGAAATATCCTCTTTACCACCGGAGTAAAGGAGCTGCCCGGGATCGCAAGGGAGGAGGTTTTAAAGAGAGCCTATGTAAGGATACTTCCTTCGGCCGAAAGTCTGGAAATGGCCAGAGGGGCCGGCGTACCGCAGTCCCACATCATCGCGGTGCAGGGACCTTTTTCACAGCGGATGAACGAGACTATGATGGAGGAATACAATATCAAGCTGCTGGTCACCAAGGCCAGCGGGGATGCGGGAGGCTACAGGGAAAAGCTGCTGGCGGCACGGAACAGGGGTGTGGAGATCTTTGTGGTGAGGCCTCCGGTGGTGGAAACGGCCGACGACGGGAATATAAAGAGCGTTGAACTCAATAATATCGGGGAATGCATAAGATATATCGGCAGGGAATATGATAAGATCACGGAAAATGCCTTTGTGGAGATAAGCCTTATCGGCATGGGTATGGGGGATGAGCGACTTATGAGCAGGGAGGCCGAGGAGGCGCTGCGTTCACAGGATGTGTACTTTGGCTCCCCGAGGCTTTTGGAGCTGCTGCCGGAGGAGGCGGTTAAATTCTCAGTGTACGAGCCGGACGAGGTGCTTTTGAAGCTCAGAAGGGTAATTGCGGAGAATTCCTATGGCAGTATGAAGGCTGCCATTTTATTCAGCGGAGATACAGGGTTTTTCAGTGGAGCCAAGAGGATGTCGGCGGCTATTAAGGCCTTTTCCGACAACAGCGGCATAGGCGCCGGCCTTAAGCTATATCCCGGGGTTTCCTCCGTTTCCTATTTTTCCTCGAGGACGGGCATCAGCTACGACAATGCCGTTATAATAAGCCATCACGGAAGACGGGCAAACGTGCTTTCCGAGGTCATGATGAACAGAAAGGTCTTCCTGTTGGTATCGGATGCGGCCGAGCTGAAGCTCCTGGCCCGGAAGATAAGTCTCTCGGGGCTGGAGGATATCACGATCCATGCGGGCTATGATCTGTCCTCCGAGGATGAGAGGATAATCTGCGTAAGGGCGGGCGAATATGAGGCCATGCCTGAAAACGGGATCTGCTGCGCCTTTATCATAAACGACGGAGAGCTTCTGCCGATTACCCCCTCCCTGGGCGACGGCTTCTTCAAAAGAGGAGACGTTCCCATGACCAAGGAGGAGATAAGGCAGCTTTCGATATGTAAATTAAAGCTGCCGAAGGATGCGGTGCTCTACGACGTTGGCAGCGGGACAGGGACTATCAGCGTGGAGAGCGCAAGGCTTTCCAATGACATAAAGGTCTATGCGATAGAGAGGGAGAAGGAGGCTGCCGAGCTGACCGCTTCCAATGTTTCCAAGGCGGGGCATGAAAACGTGATAGTCGTAAACGAAACGGCTCCGGATGCCTTTGTCGAGCTGGAGGCTCCCACCCACGTATTTATCGGCGGCTCAGGCGGCAGGCTTGAGGACATCGTCAGGGCGATAATGACCAAAAAGCAGGGCAGGGTCAGATTTGTAATAAACGCCGTGACATTGGAGACCATGTCGGTGATAACAGAGCTCTTATCGAGGCTTAAGCATGAGGACGAGGAGATAATAAGCATACAGATAAACCGTTCGGAGACGAAGGGACGGCTGCATCTTATGAAGGCCGAAAACATGATACATATTGTTTCGTTCGAATTATAGAGTTCCTTAGTCAGAAGTTGTTTATTGTGTTTATTATATAGCAAACGACAAAAGTATTTTTACTTTTGCTCGTTTGCTGCGCTGGATTTTGGTTGCGAAGCAACAATTTCCTTACAAAATCCATGCGCATCCGCCGGAGGCTTTATAGTCAACGACAAATTATTTTTGTCGTTGACTATAGTAAACGACAGATTTATCCGACATTTACTATAATAAATTTTACGAAGATTTACGATCGTTTCAGCGAATATAATTGAAAGGCAGGAGGCTTAATATGAGCAGGATACCGGGATTTTTGATCGCAGCGCCCAAGAGTAACAGCGGAAAGACTCTTTTGACGTGCGCGATATTGAAGGCTTTGAAAAAAAGGGGCAGGGAGGTCACGGCGTTTAAGTGCGGCCCCGACTTTATTGACCCTATGTTTCACCAGAGGGTCTTAGGGATTCCCTCCAAAAATCTGGACACCTTCTTTACAGAAAGGGAAATTACCAGGGCGCTTTTTGCCGAGGGAGCCTCCAAGGGTGAGATCAGCATAGGCGAGGGAGTAATGGGACTTTTCGACGGAATGGGCGGCTCGGAGGAGAGGGGCTCATCCTACGATCTGGCGAGGACACTCGGAATGTCCATAGTGCTCCTCATCGATGCCAAGGGGCTTTCGAGGTCAATTCTTCCTATAGTAAAGGGCTTTCTGGATTATGATACCGATTCTCTTATAAAGGGGATAATCTTGAACCGAGTGGGAGAGTCCCAGTACCAGCTTTTGAAGGGGATGGTGGAGGACGAGCTCGGAATAAGCGTCTTCGGCTATTTCCCCGAGACCAAGGGCTTTGAGATAAGGAGCAGGCATCTGGGCCTCATCACTCCCGGAGAGGTGACGGATTTCAACGAGCTCACCGAAAAGAGCTCGGCAATGGCGGAAAAGTGTATAGATATATCCGCCCTGGAAAAGCTGGAGACCTCCACGGATTACGATGAGGCAGGCAGGCTCGGGGAGCTTTTGCAGGAGTACCGGTCGGAGGAATTTGCCGGACTCAAGGTCGGAGTAGCCATGGACGATGCCTTCTGCTTCTACTACGACGACAATCT
>JAFTEI010000055.1 GCA_017453965.1 Lachnospiraceae bacterium | reverse complement strand
TCCTACCACGGGCGCGGGGATACAGTATTTTCTTAAGAAAGCTATTTTCCCAACAAGCAAACGGCCCAGAAGGAGCATGATAACAGCCACGCCGAGAGCCTGATACATATCCAGCTCTATTACATTCATTTTAACTCTCCTTTAACCTTATTTAACAGGAACAGTAATCCCCTTTTCAGCGTAGTATTTCGCCGCTCCGGGATGGTAGGGGACGGACGTGACCGCGGCGGCCGCCGCAATATCCAGCTCAGCTCCCTTGGAATGAACCTTGGCAATCGCTCCCGCGTTTTCATATATTCCGGAGATGACATTGTATATATCCTCTTCCGAGGCCTCGTCGCTGGCGACCAGAACCGCGCCTACAGCCACAGTATTTATGTCTGCGGCGGTGTTGTAGGTACGCTTGTCGATGACTGCCCTGCTGTAGTGGGGAGAGCTCTCGATAAGCTTGTTTATATGCTCCTCATCCAGACTTATCATATAGACATCGTCGGTGGCTGCAAGCCCTGAGACTGCCGAGGTAGGGGCTCCCGCCACGACGAATGCGGCATCGATCTTCCCGCTCTTAAGAGCGTTCACGGAATCGGCGAAGCTCTGATAGGTCGGACTTATATCCCGCTCCGTCAGGCCGTAAGCCTCCAGCACATCAATAGCGTTAAAATATACACCGGAGCCGGAGGAGCCGATGGACACATTTTTCCCTTTAAGGTCGGCAACCGACTTAAGACCGGGATCTAAGGTGATGATCTGCAGCTGCTCCTTATAGAGCTCCGCTATCATGGAGATCTTGTCAGCCTTGCTGTCAAAAAGCCGCGTCCCCTCATATGCGTAGGAAAGAACGTCGGTCTGCGCAAAGCCGACCATGGCGCTTCCGTTTTGAAGGGCATTGATATTTTCCTGAGAGCCTTCAGAAACAACCGTGTTAAGAACTGTGTCTGTGCTTGCCGCGACCTTCTCAGCAAGTACAAGTCCAAAACGATAGTAGGTTCCCTGCTCTCCGCCGGTAGTAAAGGTAAGTCCGCCCTCCACAGCGGCCGGTGCAGCTGGTGTCTGGCTGGCCGGAGCCGTTGCGGCACACCCGAACAGCAGCATTATCCCGGCCATGGCCGGCGCAATAAATTTAAACAGTTTTCTCATCTCATTCCTTTCACAATGCAACAGTTTATGTTTTCCGCCCCTGGAGCAAAGATAATTTTCACAAACTCTTCATTCGTGATTTCCTTATTGATAAGCGAAAACAGCGGTGACAATGTTTTTTTCAGGTCAAAGAACGCCATATCCAGCGCCCGGTTCAGCGTCTCCACGAAATTCCCGACGCTGAACTCCGGAACCACCGGAACCGTATACCTATAGGTGAGCTCCCCTGTCCGGACGCTTTCATCTTCATCCTCGCCCTCACTCAGCTTAAAATAATAGCTCCCGGCTCCCAGTCCGGAATTCAGCGCTGCCAGAGCGACGGACAGCTCTGCCGTCTCCTCGGGAGAAAAATCCGCATGATCCGGGAAACGGCATTCCAGCACGCAAAAGGATATCTCCTTCATTTCAGGCCTGACCGGCATAAAGGCTATATCCATGAAAATATCGCCCTTCACCGGAAGACCGTTTATGATAAGGGACAGATATTTTTCCTCCTCTTCCCCGGCCAGTATCGCCGCTATATGACGCTTGTTCAGATCCTCACATAAGCCTGAAAGGACTTCCTGTTGTATCTTTTTTATCTCAGACATTTCCGTAATGCCGCTCCTTTCCGATTATATCGCAAATTCCCCTGTTTCAACTAAACGCCCATCTCATGCCACATTATACCACCAAAAATAAAAGTGGCGTTTAGTCAGCCGGGCCGCCGTACAGCAGCTCCCCGGCGCCGTCGATTCGCCTCTCACCCCGCAAGCTTTGCCGCGATCTGGGCCACAGTAGGTTTTGGTTTATATGTGCTGTTCTTAGGATACTTTACCCGCAGGCCCAGGCTTTTCACGACCTGATAGCAGGCAGCAGAAAGCTCGGTCTGACCGTAATTACTATACGTTGTTTCGGTTATCTGTCCATTGTCATCGACTTCACCCATCTCGAGATTACTGATGGAGCCGCCCTTAGCATAAATAGGCATGCTTTCATCCCCCTCCACATAGAACAGGTTATTATAAAGAAACTGCGCATAATTTTTCATCATGTGCCTGTAGAGGCTTTCTGTGGAGGTAAAGCCCAGCTCCGCCGACATATGCTCTTTTATCAGCTGGCGGTATTCCTCCTGCTTTTCCTGGGGAAGGAACTCGTACCCCTCCGGCAGTCCCAGCTCCTTCATGTTGTCGAGCTGCAGATAATCGTTTACCGCATCCCTTTTCTTCTCCTTCTCGGTAAAGTAATCCGCTATCTTCACCCCGACCGCTATACCTACGGCAGCCACTCCCCAGCCCAGAGCCAGGAGCGGCGCTATCGGAAGGCCAAAAAGCGCCACCATGGAGACGGCAAAGGTCCCGGAATCCACCACGATGTCAACCGCCTTGTTCGCCTGTTTCTGAGCCAGGTTCCTGCTCTGAAGCTTTAATATATTCTCTGCGTAGGCAGCGTCGTCCCCTTTAAGCTGGCCCTCTTCTATCAGATCGTCGAAGCGCTCCTGGGCCTTTTCAAGGTGATCCTGGTGCTTTAATTCCTGCGCCATTGCCACAGAATCCACCGCCAGCTTCACCGTGGATACCGCAAGAGCCCCTTTTGCCAGAACAGAGGTGGATTTGTCTATAACCTTCTCCATGGTCTCGGTAGCCTTCCCCGCGTTCTTAATGACCTTGGGGACAAAGAGAGCCATATTCGCAAGGCCGTTCGTGGGTCCCCATACCGTAGAGGTAAGGGTGGAGCCAAGCTTTGCTACATCCGTTAGGAAGTCCGTCACACCTATGCCGGACTTCATATGCTGAATGAGCCCTATCATTCCCACAACGCCGGTGATGGCCCCAAGACAGCCCTGGAGGGTCAGCGCTCCTCCCGCCATGGCAAGACTTATATCTATAGCCGGAATAGATGGTGAACCTCCGAACATCCTCGAAACGGTCGGTATCTTGTCTATCTTCGATACAAGAGACGCCGCCTGGGCGCTTAGGAACATGCCGGTTTTCGACTCCTTTCTCTTGAAGCCCTTTTCATAATTAAGGGTGACACTGTCGGTAACCGTTTCCTTTGCCTCCTCAAGGTCCGGCTCCTCCTCCGGGTGAAAGGGTATCAGCCCATTACAGGCATTTATTGCATTTGTAAGATCGAGATCCGCTTTTTTCAGGGCTTCAAAGGCTGCCGCTGCTTCCCTGCCCTTTTCTTCCGCTATAGTTGCCTTCCTGCTCTTATGCAAAAAAGCGCTGTCCCTTTCCTCTATGGCCTTTTTGCACTCATACAGAGAATTCAGATAGTCCTTGATCCTTTGGTCTCTGTCTATTTCACTCTTTATAACTTCATTTTCCAGCCTTGTAAGGTCTTCCAGCCCCGCTTCTTCGGCTGTGTCGATCGCTTCAGCCGCGGAAAGCTTCCGGCTCTCAAAGGCTGCCATATTCCGCACGGTCTGGGCGACAGCATCATTGCCTATAAGCTCGAGCCCCGCCTCCAGCTTTTCCCAGAGAACCGGCGGCCTTGCTCCAAAGAACTTCCGGAAGCCTTTTTTAGTAAGTGCACCTATGACCTTCCCCTCATCCGGAACATAGCCCATCTGGGAAAAAGTAATGTCTATGGCGGAGGGACTCTCCAGACTGTCCGTCTGTATAAGGAAGTAAACGAGAAGCCGCTCACTGACAGAAAGGGAAAGCAGCTTATTTATAAAGGCGGGCGAGCCTCCATCCTTTCCGGCGTTCTTTATAAGGAAGCGGTCTATGGCATAAACTCCCGTTATCTGCGCGGTCTCCAGGTGATCGTCCGGTATCGGTTCTCTCTCCTTTTCCTCCTTTTTATCTATGCGCAGGGCCTTTTGCCTGATCTTTGTGAGTATAGCCGGCTCTTCATCCGTCCCGAAAAGCTTCGTATGCTCAGACTCCTCCTCCTGGCTCCCCTTTAGCCCCAGGAGGCCGTAGAAATCCTCCTTCTCCTCAGCAGTCCACTCCTTGTCCGATTCAAAGTAGTTTAAGAGCACCCCGAAGCGGTCCAGCAGCTCCTCTATCCCCTGCTGCCTGGCGTTCTCGTTGAGCTCAGAGGCATAGAGCTTCTCATAGGCCGTCACCTCATAGCTGAAGGGCTTTGCGATACGGTAAAGGCGAAGCGCCTTTTCCTGGGCCGTAAGAAAGGGATCCTTCATAAGCTTTGTCTTCATATCCCTGAAGGTCAGGAGAAACTCCTTGCCGCTCTTTGCTATCCTGTCCTTTTCCTCCTTGGAGGTATAGTCCTTGAGGATCTTCCTCACGTCCTTGTCTTCCTTAAGGAGCCTTTCCCTGGTGACCTCATCTATCCTTAAATGCTTTATTATCCTGTCCCGCTCCAGCCTCGCCTGGGCGCTAAGTACATGGGCTTCCTGCCCGGCCCTTAAGAGGGCGGCTCTGTCCTGCTCAATTTCATCGCGGTTTTCCATCGCGGGAGCCTTATCAATAAGCACCTCCATATCCATAAGGTACATAAAATCAAGGGCTCTGCTGCGCTGCTCCTTTTCAAGCTCCTCTCCCGTCAGGACGTCATTCTTCACCTGCATGTCTTCTTTGATAATAGACTGCAGGCTTACGGCCTCATCCTCCGTAAAAAATCTCACCTCTTCATTTCTCTGCTCCTGCAGAGGCGCCATATTCTGGGGGATGTCCTGCTGAGGCTGTGTATTCTCCCTGTAAGCAAAGAGCTCCTGCGCGAGAGTTCTCGTCCTATCCTGAAATCTGCTTTCCTCTGTTTCGCTCATCTTATGTGACCGTCCTTTCAACTGCCTTGATCCGGTTTTCCCTGTAAATGCTTATGCCGCACCGCCGGATAATTCCGACTGCCTTACAGCAGGCATTTCATGTATTCCTGTACCATGTATTCCCTCTCGGGGGGATTAAAGTTCTGCATCATCCCGTAGTAAGTCCTGTCATCCTCCAGCCTTAGCAGGATCAGAAAATCCCCGGGTAAGCTCTCCCTTGCATCATTAATGACATCTGTTAAAAGCACGGGATAGACGTTCAGCTCCCCAAAGCCCTGGGCCATGAAGGGCTCCTTCAGGTAAAGGGTGTCCTCGCTGATTCTTTGCGCTATAAGGGCCCATACGATCCTGTCCCCCTCCAGGATAAAGCGGGAAAAGCTGTCCCGCAGGCTATTCCTGTCAAAGGAAAAGCCCGTTTCTGCCTTTTCAGACAGAAGCAGATCTATACTTTTATCACTTACCTCGGAGGCCTTTACAGTGGGCGGCAGCTTTTTTCTGTTTCTTAAAACAAGGTCAAATAACCCGGCATCCACCATGTCCCCATGGCGATAGGCGAGTAACCGCCCGTCCTTGGAAAGGGGGAGATAGCCTCTTTTCATCAGATACGATGCCGTTTCCTTTGCCTCGGAATACTTTACGTACATCTTGCAAAAAAGGCCCGCAGCCTTCTTTTTCTTCATGTAGCCTTCTGCATATTCCAGAAGCCCGGAGGCGATGCCCTGTTCCCTGAATCGGGGCTCGGTGTAAAGATACTCGAGCCATATGTCCCGGGAGCTTCCCTTCATATGGGAAAATACCCCGTAGCCCTTCAATTCGCCGTCATCCACCGCAGCCAGCACACAAACCTCGTAATTTCCGCTGTTTACGATGGCGCTGATATAGGGCGGCGCTGTTTTTGAAAATAGTTTTTCATCCGGCAGTATATTTGCGTAATTCATATATGATCTCCGCTCCTCCTTTAGGACAGGCTTACGGCATTCGCTAACTTAAGGGGCTGGGCATAACTAAAGCTGCAATTCTGCGACGGATTCTTTGTCGAAAGTGCCATGGCAAAATTGTGCGCATAGCGGGCTATGTAAGCAATTTTGCCGTGGTGCTCTCGGCGAAGAAGACGAGCAAAATTGCAGCTTTATTTATGCACAGATCCTTAGCATATCCGTGCAGTAATGCTCCGCCATGGACATAGACAGGGCCACTGCGGAATCCGCTTCCTCCATAAGCTCCTTTTCGCTTAAAGCCTTTGTCACCGGGACCTTAAGCGCGAAATATACTGTATTTGCGAAGGGGTCCCAGGCGAATGAACCGACCGGGATCAGCGCATTCTGGTTGGTGATCTCCACTGCAAGATAGGGCAGGCTCTGTTCCCTTATCTCAGACAGCACGTTTATCCTGGCTGAAAATACCCCATAGCTGCTTTTTTCGTCTGAAAGGAAGCAAAATTCTCCGGTGGCAGTATTCGCTGCGCTTCCAAAGCTTCTGTGCCTGGAAAAAAGGATGCTGCCGGCCCCTTCGCCGTCATCCGGAGATACGACCGCCGCCTCCACGCCATTCTCATTTAACATATCCCGAAGTCTTTCCAGTATTTTTTTATAATCGTTCATATTCTGCCTTTGACCTCTTTCCTTTACGCATCTGTATACTTATAAGGGGGACCTGTTTCCCCTTCACACCACCTTCCAGCCATCTATAGTCCTGTCCCTGGAATTGAAGCTGACACCGATCTTTAGGAGCGTTCTCTTATCTGCGGCGTAGGGCTTTGCATAGCCCTTGTCCTCTATCTGCTTTAATGCCTCGTCCGCATCCTTATCCCGCTTGAATTCGAAGATATATACGTAATCGTCCGTCTCCACTATGCAGTCAGCCCTCCCCCTGGCGCTGTGTATCTCCGTCATCGTAAACTGCCCCAGGAGCATGAAAACGATGTAGACCACGTTCTGGAAGTTCTGCTCCACCTGCCTTTCGTCATCCGGGTAGGGGAGGCGGGCAAAGAGAGCGGTGAAGCGCTCAAGGAGACTGTCTGTATCACCCGCTTCAATATCCATGCCGAACGAGCGGATATCAAGCGGGTCATAGGATCTTTCATCCTGAAGATACGTGGGTGCAAGACTTTTTAAAAAGCCGTATTTGACCTCATCATTGGGATAGTCCAGCCTGTAGCTTAAGTATTTTTCGTCATACCCGGTTATCGTCAGGTACCCCGTCTGGTAAAAAAGCGGTATGGGATCGGGATTATCATACCTGTAATCCGTAAGCACATTGGCATCG
>JAFTEI010000054.1 GCA_017453965.1 Lachnospiraceae bacterium | reverse complement strand
AGACGCTTATGTCCCATATCCTGAAGGGCGATGACTTCCTTTTTTATCTCCTCCTGGGAAAGCTTCAGGCGGGGGATAGTGTGGTTTGTTCCGTGATAAGGGCAGTAAACACACCCGTTGATACAGTAGTTGGACAGATACAGAGGCGCGAACAATACGATCCGGTTTCCGTAAAAGGCCTGCTTGATCTTTTTGGCAAGCTGAAAGATCTCCTCGTTTTTTTCGGGGATCGTACAGGCTAAAAGGACGGAGGCATCCCGGTAGGAAAGTCCCTTATATTCCCCTGCCTTTCGCAAAATTTCGCCGATCAGGGCAGCGTTGTCCCTGTTTTTGTCGGCGTAGTCCAGAGCGGACAGGATCTCCTCATCATCAATAAATTCTTCCGCTTTCATGGATCGAGGATTGTACATTTTCGATTAATCTCCTTGCTGAGTAATATTTTATATCATATTATAAGTCTTACGGAAGTTTTGGCGCAAGAGAAAGTTAGAGGATGAAAAAAGAAGAGATTTCCGCGCTTATCGCGTGGTATGAGAAGAATAAGAGAGATCTGCCCTGGCGGGAGGATCCGTCTGCCTATCACGTCTATGTGTCGGAGATCATGCTCCAGCAGACCAGAGTTGAGGCGGTGAAGGCTTACTATCTCAGGTTCCTGACAGAGCTGCCGGATATAGAGGCTCTTGCCGCAGTGCGGGAGGAGAGGCTTTTAAAGCTCTGGGAGGGGCTTGGGTACTATTCGAGAGCTAAAAACCTGAAAAAGACGGCGGAGATCGTTGTCAGGGATTACAAAGGGAAGCTGCCGGAGGAGGCGCCGGAGCTGAGAAAGCTGCCGGGAATCGGTGACTATACGGCGGGAGCGGTAAGCTCGATCGCTTATAAAAAAGCGGAGGTTGCCGCAGACGGCAATGTGTTCAGGGTATTTGCCAGATTTCGGGGCGATGAGAGGAATATTACAGAGGATAAAACCAGAAGGGCAGTAAGAGAGGAGCTGAAGGCGGCGCTTCGTGCAGCTGATCTGGAGCCCGAACGCTATGGCATATTTAATCAGGCGGTGATGGATCTTGGGGCTGTGGTCTGCCTTCCCGCGGGAGCGCCGCTGTGCGAAAAATGTCCTCTGAATTCTTCCTGCAGGGCTCACGCAGATAAAAAAGAATCAAGCCTTCCGGTAAAGACGGCTCCTAAGAAACGAAGGACAGAGAAACGAACGGTACTGATCCTTTTTTGGGGAGAGAGGATCCTTATCAGGAAGCGGCCGGATACCGGGCTGTTAGCGGGGATGTACGAGTTTCCGAATCTTGAGGGCCATTTGTCGGAGCAGGAGGTACGTCTGGCTTTGGAGAAGATAGAGAAGGGGATGAGTGCGGCAGCGGATGAGGCACAGAAGATCTGCCCGGATCTGAGGAAGGAGCAGAGCGGAGTGTGGCCGGGGATGGAGGAGATCGAAATTTTGCGCCTCCCCCGGGCACGGCATATTTTTTCCCATATCGAATGGGATATGGAAGGATATCTGATCCGTTTTCCGGCAAATTCAGCCAATGCACCGGGCTCCCCGAATACTCCGGCAGCTGGAAAAAGCTTTGCGGGAGAGGCAATCTGGGCCTGCAGGGAGGAATTATCGGAAAATTATTCGATCCCGACGGCTTTTAAGGTCTATACCCGGATCGCACTTGATATTTTGGGTTGACAAGGAAATAGTTTTCGGATAGAATAGTAACGATGTTTGAAAAGATCGGGGTGTGGCTCAGTTTGGCTAGAGCGCTACATTAGGGATGTAGAGGCCGCGTGTTCGAATCACGTCACTCCGACTCAGGTATTTCAAGGGTTTCCGGTTGCGGAGGCCCTTGTTTTTTTATTCCGTTCTAAATTTGTTCTAATTTTCTTCCATATCAAACAGGATAATGAAGCTTTCGGTAAACCAAATATTTTATTGAATCTATTTCTAAAACTAATATTTTTTGAGCGCTATGATATCAGTCATGGTTTCCGATATCTCCTTTTTTGCTTGCTGATCCTTGACTCTGGTGTATATCTTTAGGGTCGTGTTTATATCCGCATGGCCGACCCATTGCTGAATGGACTTTATATCCATGCCCTGATGTACGAGGATTGAGACACATGATTTTCGGAGTCCCCGAAAGGTTATACTCTGTGGTAGCTCGGGTATGGCCTTAACTATCTTTCGAAATGCTTTGGACGGATAATCTGGATAAAACGGAGTTCCATCGGCGTTCTTGAAAATGTATTCATTTTCGTGATAAGCATTCCCACATAACTGCCGATGCATGTCCTCTTTTTGCTTAAGAGTGTCGAACATAGCTAACTGCTCATCTGTCAATGGATACTCTCGGGCACTGCATGCTGTCTTTGTTGCGTTTGCCCTTAAGACTGTCAAACCCTTGGTGACGGTGTGGTTGATACTCATGGTTTTTTTTGAGCGGTTAATGGCCGACCAACGGAGCCCAAGGATTTCTTCGCGTCTCAGCCCAAAGAAAAGCGTGACATAAAAGAACTCATAGAGCTTATGATCTTTGACTTTTTGGAGGAATATCTGCGCTTCTTCGTAAGAAAAGAACTCTTCCTCAGGATGTTTGACGGAGGCATACTTCACCATCAGATCTTTACTAAGTCGAGCTTCTTTTGCAGGGTTATCGCTGATGAGCCCATCCTTGATTGCTTGGCTCATTAAATTGATCAACAAGGTGCGAATATCCCTGACAGTAGTAGCTGTTAAACACTGGGTCTGATCATCGGGTATAAGTAAGTGATCGAGAAAGCGCTCAACCATGTGGACAGAAATATCACATACCCTTATCTTTGAACCAAAGTAATCGGTGATCCGTTTCGCTCGATAGAAGTAGGATGAATATGTGGTCATTGCTACCTCTCGCTTTTTTTGGGCGAGGAATAAATCGGTGTAGGCAGCCAGAGGTATGTTTCTATCGATTGATCTGCTGGTATCGTTGTTAAGCATTTTTGCTCTGGCCTCTACGGCTTTTTTGACATTTTCCTCCGTATCAATCAAACCAGTAGAGATCCACTTTGGTCGGGAACGCTTCACTCCGTTTTCGATAACCGTTTCGCTTAGAATGATATATAAATACCCCTTTTTACTCTGAATCCCTTTTGCTTTTTTTCCCCTTTTCCTGGGTCGAGCCATCTTCAGCTAACCTCCTTTTCCCACTTCCGGTCTGGATATATGAACTCAAGCAGGTAAAGCTTGGGTATTCTATACTTCCCACCGATTTTCAAAGATCGAATGCTTCCATCGGCTAGTAGTTTATAGACCGTGTTCCGTCCTATATGTAGGACCTTTGCAGATCTTCAGGGGTCATGAGATCTGGCAGCTGTTCGAAAAAATGAGTAAATTCCATAAAGTTTCACTCCTTTCTGTGGACAATACAGCTAATGTTTTAAATAATACATTATTAATATACCACGGTTTTGT
>JAFTEI010000053.1 GCA_017453965.1 Lachnospiraceae bacterium | reverse complement strand
TGGTGCAAAATATAAAAATTTAGCCAGCAGTTCTTGGTGAATAGTACCTGCGATTAGGCTTGGGCGAGCACCTGTCTGAGCGCAGTTTTGAAGACCGAAGGTCGCACAAAACAAGCGAGTTGCGCAGAACAAGCCGTGTTTATGAGCAGGTGCTATGAGCCTAGAACTGGCTGAGCCTTTTATATTTTGTGCCAATGCTACAGCCCCCTCAAAATGCCTAAGCTCTCACATCGAAGGCTGTCTTTTGTATAAGCCGCTGGTCTGTGCCGCGGTCGAACATTATCTCCGGCACACTCTTTGCCTCCTGATTTAGCGACACGTCCGAGGTGATCTGATAGCCCCTCTTGTTCAGGATAGTATTCAGCTCCTCCAGGTGGGCAGCGATAAAATCCAGCATCTCTTCCTTCTGCATGATAAAATGCGTCTTGACATTCATATCCTGATTCATGGATACATGGATGTCCATGGTTCCGAGAGTTTCCATATCCAGATGCAGCAAGGCCGAAACGTTGCCGTCCTTCTTTGCCAGATTCCTTTTATTGGTATAGACGTAGAGGTCCCCGTGGGCATTCTTCTCGTTCATCTTAAGTGGCAGCTGGACATAGGCAAAGGCCTGATTGATATCGTTCATAAAATCGATGTTGCTCTTTATATTCTGTAGCTTATCGGAAATACCTGCACTCGAGGGAGAGCTGTGGGCGTTGAGACTGGCTATCAGCTTCTCGGTGTTCTCCGCCAGCTTCGTATAATATTCCTTTACCTTCTCCTTGTTTCCCACGTCCTTAGGCTCCATAAGGAAGGAATTCATAAGTTCATTTTTGACGAGGGCCTCATACTCCGGCGTTTTGGCTAGCTCTGCCAGTCCCTCCTTAAGCTCAGGCCTCTCCAGGCCGGCCCTTATCATATTCAAGGTATCGGATGTGCCAAGCTTCCCCTCCGCCACAGTGTCTGCAATGGACTTGGGGATTCCCGCGTTTTCCATATCGGAGGCGAGCTTTTTCAGGCCCTCATCCCCCAGCAGGCTCTTTAAGTCCTCAGTGACCCTCCCCGTAAGCGCCTCCTTGGAGAGCGGCTCCCCGCCAGGCTTGACCTCTGCAGCCCCGAAGCCCTCGGCTCCTCCTCCGTTAACCGTCTCTCCGGGCAAGGCTTCCGCGCTCTCCGCAGCCACAATCTCTGCCTCTCCCCCTCCCTGTGCAGCCTCCTGCAAGGCCGCCTCTGCCTTAAGTCCGGCCTCCCTGACCAGCTCCTCATTTAAGACCTGCTTCACGTTCTCCGGTATTTCTCCGGCAAAGACCTTCAATAGCTCCGCTCCGCCCTCGGGGTCAGCCGCGAGCTTTGACAGGTCGGCTGCCACCGTATCCACGCTGTCAGCTATCCTGTACTGGTCGTCCTTATATGCCTCAAACTGCTGTACATTCTCTTCGTTTACGGGTATGCCGAGCTTCGTCATCTGTACCACAGAGGACGGGGAGCCGGTATTTATATGCGATACAGTCCTCGCCATATCCAGCAGGGACTTTGCGTCGATAGACATCCCGTTTTCCATCATGGAATTTACCATCTCGTAGTTTTCCGCGGTATGGGGCAGGCCGGCCGCGTCCAGTGCCTTTGCTGCCGCCGGATTTTTGTCGAGATTTTCATAGAGAGGGGTTATGGAGACCTGCTTTCCACTGGTATTCCTCACCTGGAAGGACATATTCTGCCCCATGGTTATATCGAGCTTCTGACTGAGCTTTGCGTTGATGGTATTCTTGCCGCCAATGAGCAGGGATATCACCCCGTCGTCGCTCATTCCGACCACCTGGCCCGAAAAAACGTCTCCCGTCCTGACGTTGATGACGTTTTTGGCCAGGACCATGCTCTGCTCTTTGCCCTCTGTACGGACAACGGCTTCTCCCTGATTGACCGTTCCGGTATTGTTGTATGTATTTGAATTAACAGATAGATTCAATGGATAAAGCTCCTTCTGTGGATGGGGCAAAGCCCGTATCTGGCTATGGCCGCCCTGTGCTCCTCGCGTCCGTAGCCCTTGTTGGAAGCGAAATTATACTCCGGATATTTACCGGCATACTCTGTCATAAGTCCGTCTCTGTACACCTTGGCTATAATGCTGGCCGCGGCTATGGAGGCGCTTTTGGCATCCCCCTTTATTATGGGCACCTGCTTTATATCCACACCGGGTATAGTGACCGCGTCATTTAACAATATTCCGGGGCTTACATCCAGCTTCCCCACGGCCTCCCTCATGGCCTCGTAGGTGGCCTGCAAAATATTGATCTCGTCTATACGCTCCGCCTCCACCTGGCCTATGGCAAAGGCGACAGCCTCCCGCCTTATGACCTCCGAAAGCTCATTTCTTTTGGCCTCCGTCAGCTTTTTGGAATCGTTCAGAAATTTTATCTCATGGTCTGAGGGCAGGATCACCGCTGCGGCCACCACCGGTCCCGCAAAGGGTCCCCGGCCCACCTCGTCTATCCCGCAGATATATCCATGCCCGGCATATTCCCTCTCATAGGAATACATGCCGTGGGTGCGCTCCTCTTCCCTCTTTATGGCCTCCAGGCGCTTTTTCGCAGTACCCACCAGGGTCCTGACACCGCTGCGGCCGTCTCCCTCATAGGCGGCGATAAAGCTTTCCAAAAGCTCTTCATCTTCACCCGCGGCCTCAGCCTCCTTCAGCCTTTGCCTGATATCGGAAATACTCTCTGCCATCTCACTCTTCCTTATTTCAGAGGGGTTTTATCCCCGGTAATGTCTGACTATAGCTCATAGCTGCTCCACTACTTACGACAGGGGAATCGCCACTTCCTCATGGGAGTTATATCTTCTCAATACCTCATGTATCTTGTC
>JAFTEI010000052.1 GCA_017453965.1 Lachnospiraceae bacterium | reverse complement strand
GCTGCCGGCCGCTTCCTCCAGGGAGAGGAGGCCCTCACGCCTCGCGACGTTGGACAGGTTTATTATCTGTTTTATCATCTCCTGGGCAGAAAGCTTGCCCTTCGAAAATATCTGAGTAAAGCTCTTGAGTCCGGTGACAAATCTGGGAATATTCATACCCGCCATAACGGCCATGAAAGCGCCACCGAAGGTGATAACCGCCGAGTCACGGTCCAGGAATGAAAAGATAGCGCTCATTCCGTTGGAACCCGTTATTCCGTATATCATCAGCACAAGTGCAACAACTATACCTATAAGTGAAGCCGGATCCATTCCAAATCTCCCAATAAATCAGTAACACGCAGCAAAATGGAGGCGCTCTTATTCCGCCCCGTCCATTTCACGCTTATACGATTTTACTAGATTTTTTATCTCTTGTCTACTTTCTTTTACTATGAGCTTTCTGCCCGTAGTCATGGTGATTACCGTATCGGGGGTCTCCTCGATGACCTCGATATAGTCCTCGTTTATCATTATGATGGTCTCGTTAAGTTTCGTCAGCTCGATCATATCAGGGTAATCTGTAACTATTCATAACAGCCCGAAGCACCTGCTGCTGAGGGCGTACCATAAAGTAAATTTGTCAGGAAGCCCGCTCATTTGCGAAGCAAATTTCAATTGCGGGCTTCTGTAACTGTTCGGAACCCAAGGGGTTCTGAACAGTTACGTTAATTTTAACACAATTTCGGTATTTCTTCTATGATTTTATCAAAGGTTGACATAAATCCGGAGTGATGGGCTTCGATATACTCAAAGTCCTCCCGCTTGCCTGCGCTTTCCATCTGCCACGCCAGTTCTCCGAAGCCCTCCGCCCCTATGAGCCGGGAATTGCTCTTGAGGTCGTGGGCGAAGCGGACGTAGGTCTTTGCATCCCGGCTCTTAAGCGCCTCATTCAGCGCCGCCTTCCTCTCCTCCGCCATATCCGTGTACATTTTGAGCATTTCGAGATAAAAGTCCTCGTCCCCCTGGGCATACTGGATTCCCTTTTCCCTGTCTATGACCAAGGGATCGCCCTCAGCCGCTCCCTCAGCAGGACTCTTTAATTCCGGAGGTATCGCGTCTGCGTCTCCTGTAGGGGGCTTAGTCCCAGCCGGGGCTGTGTAGTCGGCCTCGTCCCTGGTCCTGTAGGAGACCATGTCCTCCGGCAGGAAGCGGGCCAGCGCCTCCTCCAGCTCATGGACGTTGACGGGCTTGGAAAGATAGCCGTCGAAGCCCTCCTCGAGATACTGTTCCCTGGCTCCGACTATGGCATTGGCCGTCATCATTATGACCTTGGTCTTGCCGCGCAAAAGCCCTTCCTTCTTCATCCTCTTAAGAGTCTCTATGCCGTCCAGCTCCGGCATGAGGTGATCCAGAAAGATGATATCGTAGTCATTTTGAACCACGAGCTCCAGCGCCTTATAGCCTCCCTCCGCCAGGGTCAGCCTGACTCCGTTTCGCTTGAACAGCCCCTTGGCCACCATGAGATTCATTCTGTTGTCGTCCACCAGCAGTATCCTTGCCTCGGGGGCATAGACAAAGCTCTCCTCCCCGGGGGCACTCTCCGCAATGCCGCCCTTCCTGCTGTAAGGTCCCATGGGCGCCGGATCGGCTATGCCCTGCTCGAGCTCAAAGTAGAAGCAGGAGCCTTCGCCGTAGGTGCTCGTGACCTGGAGGGTGCTCCCCATCATTTCGAGGAGCCTCTGCACTATGGTAATGCCCAGGCCCGTTCCCTCGATATTCCTGTTCCTCTCCTCCTCCAGCCTCTCAAAGGAGGCAAAGAGCCTGTTCCTGTCCTCCTCCCGGATGCCGATACCCGTATCAATAACCTCCACCAGCAGCCTTACCCTGTCCTCCTCCGCTTCCTCTATTAAAGGAGCTTTGACGTTCATTTTAAGGGTCACACTTCCCGCGGAGGTATATTTTATGGCATTGGTCAGAAGGTTCGTGATTATCTGGCGGACCCGCACGTCGTCCCCGTGAAGCTTGGAGGGCAGCTCCGCAGAGACCTCCGTCTTAAGCTGCAGTCCCTTTTCTCCGGCCCTCTCCTGGGCCATTATCACAAGCTCGTTTATAAGAGCGGCGGTATCATAGTCCACCGGCACCAGCTCCATCTTTCCATCCTCTATCTTGGAAAAATCGAGAATCGAATTGATGAGGGCCAGCAGGGTCCTTCCGGCCGTCCTTATGTTGTTCGAATATTCGATTATATCCTTATCCCTGGCCTCCCTCAGAGTCATCTCGTTCATCCCCAGGATAACGTTGATAGGAGTCCGGATCTCGTGGGACATCTGGGCCAGGAACCGGGACTTTGCCCTGTCGGCCTGCTCCGCCGTCTGGACCGATTCCTCCAGGGTCTTGTTATAGCTGTTTAAAAGCCTGATATACTGCTGGGCCCCGGTGTCGTCCTTTATCTCCACCATATAGCCGTAGTTTCTTCCGCCCATGCCCCTTAAGCGGTTGGCGCTGCATTTAAAGTTCCTGTCGCTGTGGTCGAAGGCCTTGCAGACCGGAAACTCCGCATCCTTATCCAGGCTTTTGAGCCACTGCACGATATGTCTGTTTATGCCTGAGCCGTCGGGATATCTGTTGGAGCCGCGCTGCAGCCTCTTTAGCTCGTGAAAATAGCCCTCCGCGCAGGAATTATAATTCATGAGGCAGAAGCTATTGTTAAAGGAGATATAGCCGTTGTCCTGTGAATGCCCGAAGACCTCCTCTATATTGTATTCGATGTCGTAGGTCTGCATCCTGGCGGCTATGTCCATCTGGAAAAAGGCGGAGATGACGTAGGAAAAGCCCACCAGCTCCACGGGCAGCTTAAAGGTCCTCTCGAGGACGTAGGCCAGGATTGAGAACAAAAGCCCCCACAGAAGCATGACCGTAGTCCGCAGGGCCACATTTTTCTGCGTCCTTATCGACCTCAGGACTATTATCACTGCCAGCGCTATCTCGGTATAGAGCAGGACGGGGAAGAGGATATGGGCCGGGCCGTAGGTCTTCCACAGATACCTGACGCCCATATACTCTCCCAGGGCCATATGACGGTAATAGACCGGGCTGTAGCCTATGGTGCAGACCAGCACAAAGACTACGCAGCTGTATAAAAACAGGATGCCCGTCAAAAGCTTCGGGAGCTTCGTATTGCAGAAACCCGCTATAGTCTGGAGCATGAAAAAGGGAAGAAAGATCCCTCCGAGATAGGTCAGCTTGTTGGCCAGCACGGCCTCGGGCAGGGTCCTGGAGACGGCCAGCGCGAGATACCCCAGGTTGGAAATAAGGCATGCCATGAAAAACAGCACGTAATCCGCCCTGGGTCTTTTTACTAATATACGAAATGCGATGAGCTCCACAAAGGAGCCCACCGCCGCTAAGATGTACAATAATAATAGTATATTCAATAATTACCTCAAATTAAGCGGGTTCTATCCCCGGTAATATCTGATTTACAGCTTCATAGCTACTCCACCACTTATCTCTTCAGGTTAACAAGCTCCTCCAGCAGGGTGTCGGAAACGGTGATAACACGGCTGTTGGCCTGGAAGCCTCTCTGGGTGGTGATCATGGTGGTGAATTCCTGCGACAGGTCCACGTTACTCATTTCCAGGTTACCGGTATTCATGGAGCCGCCGTCGGCTGTGATATCTCCGATTATGGCTTCGCCGGAGTTTGCGGTCTGGCCGTAAAGGTTGTC
>JAFTEI010000051.1 GCA_017453965.1 Lachnospiraceae bacterium | reverse complement strand
CTTCGTCCGGGAATCTCCTATAATGGCAGTCCGCTCGTCGAAATAGTCGTCGTCAACGGAGACAAACTCCCCGTAGGGACTGTAGGAGCCGTCGTCCTCCTCCACCTCTTCATCTTCATCCTCTTTCTCTTCCTCGGAAGCCTCCTCGTCGGCCTTTTCTTCCTCAGTATCCTCTTCGTCCTTCCCGGGCTTTTCGGCCCCCTCAGCTTCCGCAGACGCCTGGGAAACGACCGCAGCCTCCTGTTTATCGCCGCTCACAGTCTCCGCCGCGTTGGATGAAGCTGTCGCAAAGCCGTTTTCCTCAGGCGGAACAAACTTCACGGGCTCATAATCCATATCCGGTGAGAAATAGGCCTTGATATTATGTACCGCGCTAGCAACCGCGATATCTGTCATATTGGGAGTTTCAAACTCATTTTTGGGCTTTATCACTCCAAAATTCAGCAGGACCCCGTATATGGCCACTATCAGTGCGGACAGGACGATTGCCAGCAAATACGGACACTTATTTAATTTAACAGGAAATTTTTTTGATTTTTTCATTCACTGTCGCCAAATTAAAATCTGAAGTAAAGGAACGGGTTATATACCGAATCTACGAGCAACACTACCGAACCCCAAAAGATCAGAAAGAGCACGGCAATTCCATACCACTTCTTCTTGCTCTTTAAATATATACCGGAGAAGACCGGCGTCGCACAGATCACAGCCGGTATCAGGAAGAGGGCATTCTGCTTAAGGGGATCGATAAATTCCGTACCCGGATTGAGCGTAAACATCCTGCTTATAAATACGAGAGCCTCGCTTAGCGAGGGAGCCTGAAAGAGCACCCAGCCGCACATTACGATTATCAGTGTATAGATGTGTGGAAGCACCGGTATCTTGTCCAGAACCTTTTTCAGCGCAAACCTTTCCAGCACCAGCAGGACAAAATAGTACAGGCCCCATACCACAAAATTCCAGGCAGCCCCGTGCCACAGTCCGGTTATCAGCCAGACGACGAGCATATTGAGGATAGTGCGCAAAACGCCCTTGCGGTTTCCTCCGAGAGGTATATATATGTACTCCCTGAACCATGAGGTCAGTGTCATATGCCATCTTCGCCAGAAATCCGTTACGCTGTTTGCAATATAGGGATAGTCGAAATTCTTCGGAAACTTAAAGCCCAGCATCTGTCCAAGTCCTATAGCCATCATGGAATAGCCTCCGAAGTCGTAATACAGCTGCAGGGAAAAGGACAATATTCCCAGCCAGGCCATTGGCGTGGAGAGGTTTTCAAAGCCCTCCTCCAGACAGGTATTCCATATACCTCCTATATTGTTGGCAAAAATGACCTTCATACCCAGACCGAGGGTGAATTTCTTCAGGCCCTCCTCCACGTCGTGGGAGGCTATCCGCCGCTTCTTGAGCCGCTGTGAGACCTCGTTGTACACTACGATAGGTCCGGCTATGAGCTGGGGGAACATCACAAGATAGGTTCCCAGATTTACCAGATTGTGTGAGGATGGACATTTTTTCCTGTAGACATCTATCACATAGGACATTATCTGGAAGGTATAGAAGCTGATACCCAGCGGAAGCGTCAGTCCCGGCAGCGGAATGCCCGCCCCCGTAAGGTTATTGATATTTTCCAGGATGAAGTCCGTATATTTGAAGACAACGAGGCTGCCTATGTCATAGATCAGCGCCAGCAGAAAAAATACCTTCCGTTTACGGCTGCCCTCTTCCGCCGAAAAGATGCTCTCGGCGCAGAAAAAGTTAATGACTATGGACGCAATTATGAGTATAAGAAACCTGGGCTCCCCGTAAGCATAGAAGAACATGCTCCCCAGAAGGAGGATCAGGTTCTTATACTTAAAGGGAACCAGGTAATATATTATAAAAAATAGCGGTAAAAACCGGAAAATAAAAACTAATGAACTGAATACCATTTATTCCAGAGGATATTTCTCCGTCAGGCCTTTTATTATGTCGCGTGCCTTCCCGACACCTGCCTGACCCTCCAGTACGACTGTCGATATGGCTTCGGCAACCTCTTCCATATCGTTCTTCTTAAAGCCCCTTGTTGTAACGGCAGGGGTTCCGAGTCTGATTCCGCTGGTAACGAAGGGCTTCTGCGGATCGTTGGGAATCGTATTTTTATTTGCAGTTATATGTGCCTCATCCAGAAGCTTCTCCACCTCTTTACCCGTGAGATTCTGGGGTACAAGGTTTAACAGCATGAGGTGGTTGTCCGTTCCGTTTGAAACTATGGAAAGGCCTCTGTCCATAAGGCCCTTGGAAAGCACTTGGGCATTGTCTACTATATTTTTTGCATATTCCTTGAAGGAAGGCTCCAGCGCCTCCTTAAAGCAGACCGCCTTTCCCGCGATGACATGCATGAGGGGTCCGCCCTGGATGCCGGGGAAGACTGCCTTATTAAACTTAAACTTATCCGCGGCCTCCTGGCTTGCAAGGATGAGTCCGCCTCTGGGTCCCCTCAGGGTCTTATGCGTGGTAGTCGTCACTACATCGGCTATACCTATGGGCGTAGGGTGCATTCCTCCCGCCACAAGACCGGCGATATGGGCCATATCCACCATCAGATACGCTCCGACCTCATCGGCTATCTCCCTGAATTTCTTGAAATCTATGGTTCTGGCGTAGGCGCTGGCCCCCGCAACTATCATCTTAGGCCTGCATTCCTTCGCGATCTTAAGTACCTCGTCGTAATCTATATATCCTTCGTCGTTAACTCCGTAAGGCACGCAGTTAAAATAGGAACCGGAAAAATTCACCGGTGAGCCGTGGGACAGATGTCCGCCGTGATCCAGGTTCATTCCCATAAAGGTATCGCCGGGCTGGAGCATTGCAAAAAATACCGCCATATTGGCCTGGGCTCCCGAATGAGGCTGTACGTTGGCATATTCACAACCAAAGAGCTTCTTTGCCCTCTCTCTGGCCAGCTCCTCTACGACATCCACGCACTCGCAGCCTCCGTAATACCTGTGCGCAGGATACCCCTCCGCATACTTATTCGTAAGAACGCTTCCCATCGCAGCCATCACTGCCTTGCTGGTCCAGTTTTCCGAGGCGATCAGCTCGATATGATCATTCTGCCTTTTCTGCTCGGCCTCGATGGCGTCCGCAATTTCACTGTCTACTTTCCTTAACTCCTCTGCTGAATACATTTTTTCCTCCTCTTTTTTATGTAACTGCCTCACCGTCTTCCGGGATACTCGTATTTCTTCTTCATCTTCATGTGCTCCATGAGCTTGTCGTATCTGTCGTCGACACTGCCATCGGGAATCTGCGTATCTATGGCGACGGCTATGGCGTCTATCGTCCTGTCGTCGATAGAATTTCTAAGCTTTCTCAAAACCTCCAATCTCTCGTCAAAAGTCTCCGCATCCAGAAACTCCAATAAACCCTCATTAACCTCGCCTTCACCTGTCTGCTCTTCGATACCCATGCTTTCCTCCTTGATCAAATAGGGATCCTTCCCCAGTAATACCTGATTTACGACCCCTGGGTGCTACCTGGCTCCCAGAATCGTTCTTATTATAATAAGCTCTACTCCGAGTTCCTCGGATATCCTTCCGGTCTGAATATTATAAGTCGTTTCGGCACAGTTTTCCACCGCCGAACGCCAGTATGCCAGATCCATTCTGTCCGAGCGCATAATGTAATTTCTTGCGATACCGGGATAGAGCCCTATGACCTTTCCTATTGCGTTTGCATCCCGGGTGTGGACGGACAGCTGCTTTGTCTGGTAAAGCAGGGAAAACTGCCTCGACAGCAGCGCCAGTATGGAATGAGGCGATTCCTTTGCCTTAAGGAAGCCGTCATATAGCCGCATGGCCTTATCCCTGTCCTTGTCTATCATTGCATCCAGCATAGCGAACACCGCGCTCTCTATATGCAGGCTGCAGATGCTTATGACATCCTGCTCCGTTATCTCCTCCCGGTCGCCCGAATACACCACCAGCTTCTCCAGCTCATTCCTTATGGCCGCCATATCGGTTCCGACACGTCCCGTAAGGAATTCCACCGTATTGCGCCTTATTTTCTTTCCGTCACGCGCCAGTATCCCCGCTATCCATTTATTTAGCTGCGCTGCATCGGGAGTGTCGAGCTTTGCGCAGTACCCGTTTTTATTGACCGCCTTATACATACGTGAACGGGCGTCGACCTTTTCCTCGTCAAAGATGATGATCGTATCCGGGGGTATCTGCGACATATATTCCACCAGCTCGTCGTCCGCCGAGCCTTTAAAGAAGCCGCTGGCCGTGATCGTTATGGCCCTGTGCTCTGCAAAGAAGGGTACCGTATCCGCCAGGTCTATAATCTCCCGGACGCTTATACCCTTGCCGTCAAATTCGGAAATATTCATCTTATCGGCATCTCCGCAGGCGGCCTCCACCAGCTTTTTTTTATAGAAGCTCCTCAGATAGGCTTCGGTACCGGTAAGCAGATATACCCTTTCAAATTCTCTGTTCTTAATATCCGAATTTATTTTTTTCATTGCGTGAAACATTTTCTCACGGATTTGAGCTATAGTCAAATAAAATAAGAAATGTTTCCGCGTTTTCCTCATGCTTCGCCGACGGGATAACCACCTTACGTGGCTTTGTTTACTACATTCTTTATGATACAGTACATTCATGGGAAAAATAGCGATAATAACCGACAGCAACAGCGGAATAACTCAATCACAGGCCCGGGAATTGGGAATCAGGGTATTGCCCATGCCCTTTACGATCGACGGCAGGGATTATCTCGAGGACATAAACCTGACCCAGAAGGAATTTTTCGAGCTGCTTTCAAAGGATGCGGATATCCACACCTCGCAGCCGTCTCCCGCGGAGGTCATGGATACCTGGAAGGAGCTGCTCAGGGAATATGACGAAATAGTCCACATCCCCATGTCCAGCGGTCTTTCCAGCAGCTGCGCCAATGCCCTGACCTTCGCCGAGGATTTTGACGGCAGGGTCCAGGTCGTGAACAATCAGCGTATTTCGGTCACTCAGCGTCAGTCCGTAATAGACGCAATGCGCATGGCCGAAACGGGCTTCAGCGCTGCCCAGATCAAGGACAAGCTGGAGGAGACAAAATTCGATTCCAGCATCTATATAATGCTCAATACCTTAAAATATCTGAAAAAAGGCGGACGTATCACTCCCGCTGCCGCAGCCTTCGCGGAGCTTTTAAATCTCAAACCCATATTACAGATTCAGGGGGAAAAGCTGGACGCCTTTTCAAAATGCCGCGGCATCAAGCAGGCGAAAAATATAATGATCAATGCGATCAGGAACGATATAGAGCACCGCTTTAAGTGTAATGACAGTATCAGAACCAAAATCTGGCTGGAGGTGGCCCACACGGACAATGAAGAGGCGGCTGAGCAGTTCGTCCAGGAGATATCGGAGGCCTTTGACGGCTATCCGGTGAAATGCATCCATGCCGATCCCCTGTCCCTGAGCATCGCCTGTCACATAGGCCCCGGAGCACTGGCTGTCGCCTGTACGAAGGTTCTGCCGGAGGGAGAGCAGCCGGAGAGCTGAGAACGATAATAAACGTGACCCTTGACACTGCCTGCGCTTTACATGCGGCGCATGGCAGCGGCAACTGTGGCCGGATAAATGTATAAAATAAGAGGACGTCGAATACCAGATTTTCGACGTCCTCTTATCTTTCTGTTTCAACTAAACTTCCCATCGGACCGTACCTCCGAGTCCTAAGCATCCTCTTCCTGATCATCTCTGTCGGGCTGGTTTTCTCTGTTTATAAGCAGGAATTTGTCATATAGTCGCGCCCCGTTATCTCGGTGAATGCTTCTTTTTTGCTCTGTCTACTGTTACGTTTGTTATTTGTCTGAACAACCAACGCTTACGCATTAGGTCGATAATAAGGAGTTAAAAAATAAATTGTCTGGTGGTCCGTACCTTCCTTTCCTTAGTATTGAACTCTTTGACTTCTAGCCGTTGTACATCGGTATCATCTCCAATTCTTTATCGGCTTTTGTTTGATTTATTTTTCCTCTCTGTTGTTTATGTCTGTATTATATACGCCAAATATTTAATTGTCAACACATTTTTTAAATTATTTTTGTATTTTTCCAGAAACAATCTTTATGTAAGTATAATTGTCTGATAATTGACGAAAAAGCCCGATTTTTCGGCATTTTCAATTAAGGGGCCGCTGCAATGACTGAAACTTTTATCTGTTATACCAGTGCAGCAGCCCCTTATGCCTTTACTCTTTTTCTTCAAAGAAATCCGGTATCTTCAGTATGCCGCGTTTGATAAGCACGCCTGCAGTCGCCCCTCCGGCGGCGATTACCCCTGTGCCGACGCAGATGAGTACGATCACTCCGGTATTGCTCTTTTCCTCCTTTTCTTCTGCTGCGCTCATCAAAAGCTTTTCGGACACCTCTCCCGCTTCGGCCTTTTCCGCCGGCGCAGCTTCATTTTGTATGCTCTCATGCTCCGTGTTTTCCACGCTTATCAGACCACCCTCGTATACGGGAGTGTCCGGAAGCTCTTCTTCTGAAAGCCCCTCTTCACTCTCCTCCTCCTGGGTCTCCTCAAATTCCAGCTCGAAATCCCCGCTTTTTTTAGCGGCAATCTTTCCCTCTTCCCGGCTATCTCCATCCGTGTTTGATGAGGCTGAGCCCTTTAAAACTATTGTCTTGCCGCTGGAGGCCTCCGTGCCGCTCTCCGACGCATACTCCGACGACTTTGCCACCGGCAGCTGAGTTGTTGCCGATGAGCCCGAGGACGGCGGGAGCACGATCGTCCTGGAGCTGCCCGAGGAGGAGGAACCCGAGCCACTGTCCGAATTATCGGAATCCTTGTCCGTCTTCTGAGTGGCCTTTTTGGTTATCTTTGTCACCGAAACCTTTGTTTCCGACACATTTCCGAGGGCATCATAAGCATAAAAGGTGTAATCTCCGTTTACGTTTATGACAGCCTCGGCCCTGGCCGCCGCGCTTCCGGCAGTGTCCGGAGACTGATAAATGGCCGAGGGTATATTGACCAGATCGTTTTTATACCATATCGACGCAATGCCCGATTCCGTATCCGAGGCACTGACATTTATAGTAACCGCCTTGTACACCGCGGAGGCCGGATTTCCCGTAACCGCTATAGCAGGAGCCGTACAATCGATCCCCGAAACCGTAATGCTCCGCTTCGCAGTATTGTGAAAGGCATCCCTTACACAGATCTCATAGACCCCGTTCTTTTCCACAGTATACGTATTTGAGGCCTGATATACCTCCCCTCCGTCAAAAGCATATGCATTGGAGCTTAAACCCGCCTGACCGTCCTCGGCCTCCACCGATATCAGCGCGTTTTTTGCATATCCGCCCTTTAAGCCCTGCAGCGAGTATCTCACCCTGTCTATATTGGGCTCCACATCGTCGATGCAATATACATCGACCTCTCTGCCGTGGCTCACATTCATGAGCGCGTCACGCACACAGATATTGAACCTGCCGTTTGTAGTCACATTTTTCACCGGCTGCGCCTGCCAGCTTTCTCCCCCGTCAAAGGAATACGCCTTTTCGGCCAGGCTTACCTTGTCGTCCACGGCCTCTACCTTGAGCCAAACATTCCGCGCATAGGAATTATGCACCTCCCCGGAATTTTCGGTAACGCTCCGTATTGCCGGACCCTCCGTATCAAAAAGATGATCCTTGACCTCGATCTCCAAATGTTCCTTATTATCAAGAGCATCATAGACATCCAGCATAACCTTGCAGTTTTCCTTCACGACAAAGCTCCCCTCGTCTGTCCGTTCTCCTGAATTCCAGGAATAGGGCTTCTCCGCCAGACCGGCTCCCCCGACATCCTCCGATGAGACTACTATCCTGTTCTCCGAAATATGACCCTCGACCTCATCAAACTCCTGGGTAACTGTGGTCTGCGGGGCTTCACTATCTATACATTCACAGCTGTATTCCAGAAATTCTATGAGATTCTTTTTATCTCTGGCCATAATATAATATTTCCCGTTCTCGTCTATCTCGAACTCATTGCTGTTCTGCCATTCCACCTTTGCCAGCTGCTCGGCTGTAACATCCCGCCCGGCCTTTTTGATCTCATCAAAGACCGCGTAGTCCGAAGTACACGCATAGGCCTTATCTGCCATTCCCAGACCCGAATCTGCGGCATTCACCTCTACCTTTACCGACCTCGCCCTGGAGTTGGATGGGGTCCCCATAAGTGTTTCCTTATATAATTGACCATCAGGATACATTTGAAACTCAGGAGCCTCAGAATCCACATTATTGATATAAACGACTTTAACGGCTGCCATTCCGTTTTTAGCCTTTACCTTAAATGTAACTATACAGTTGCGGTCCACCTTTAATTTCAGCATCTCCTCTCCCTCCAGCTCCTGCCAGTGGTCGAGATTGGTATCTATACCCCAGCTTATCTGAGTAACTGTATTGCCGTTAAACTCCTCATAGGTTCCCTCGACTATCTGATAATCCAGGATCTCTGTATCCGATCTCTGGAGGGCGATACCGGCTACAGGTATACCGTCTCTCGCGCTCATGACGCTGAAGCTCTCTTCGTCAGTCTCGTCCTCATAAGCCCCGCTGTTCTCTTTGTCTTCCTCCCCGGCCTTATCCTCTTCCTTATTTTCTTCCTTATCCTCTTCCTTATTTTCTTCCTTATCCTCTTCTTTACTCTCTTCCTTATCTTCCTCCTTCTCATCCCCGCTTTCGGCGGCATAGATTACCCTGACCGGGCCGCCGTAGCCCGACAAAAAGCCGGGCTCCTCCCCGTCCGTCTTTTCCTCTGTGATATTCGTCCCGGCAAACAGCACGAACGTCATCAAAAACACAAACAGCTTCTTTAACCTTACTTTAATTGTTTTCATTTTTTTCCTCCTTAATTGAACAGGTTTTATCCCTGGTAATATCTGATTTGTAAACTTAAGGAACTACTCCTCTGCTTTTTAAAAATGTTGAAAGCTTCATGGTCCTTCCGTCGCTCCTTATCTCTATGGCGCCTACGTCCCTTGTGACGTATATCCTGTCGGTATAAGCCCTTATCCGGTCCAGGGTCTCCTCGTGGGGATGCCCGTATCTGTTGTCTCTTCCGGCGCTTATTATTACAGTCTCCGGCCTAGCCTCCTCCAGGAATTCATATGGGGTGGAGTTTTTTGAGCCGTGATGGGCAGCCTGTAAAACACTGTACGGACCCGCAAGTCCCTCAAGGGCTTTCTCCTCTCCCTCATACTGAACGTCTCCCGTCAGCAGGGCACTGAAGCTTTTATATCTAAGCTCAAGGACGCAGGAATATGTATTCTTATCCTCATAGGAGCTGCCCCGCTCCGGATTGAGGCAGCGGACGCCGATACTTCCGAGGCGGAAGCTGTCTCCTGCAGAGATCTTGTAAACTGACGCGCCCCTGTCTCCTGCCTCCTCTGTCAGCCTGTAATACATTTCATCCGGATTCCCTATGTCCGGCATTATCAGACTTCCTATCTTCAAGGCATCTGCTTCATCGTCCTCAAGGAGCTCCAAAAAACCGCTGATATGGTCCTCGTCGGTGTGGCTTACAATGCAATAATCTATCTTTGAGACTCCCGAAGCCTTAAGAAAGGGGGCGACCTTGTATTCCCCTATCCCTTCCTCGCTCGTGGAGCCGCAGTCGTAAAGGCACGAAAGCCCTTCAGGCGACCGGACATATATGCACTGCCCCTGACCGACCGCAAGCATTGTAATTTCCACATCCCCCTCAAGGCGGGCGCACTGTAAGCCTGCAAGGCCTGCCAGAACCAGGATATTTACGGCTGTCTTTAAACAGACCCGCTTCATTTTCGGAGTGAGAACCAGCAGGGCTAAAATACCCGCATAGAAAAATGTAATTCTCCAAAGCTCCGGTTTTCCAGTCACAATTATGCCCGAAGGCAGTCTTTCGCATAGGGAACACCCCCTTTCAATAATGAATAAAATTGCTTTGCAGATAATGGCCGGGAGAAGGGCCGGCCCCGTGAAGACAAGTCCCGCCAGCGCCGTGACCAGAGCCATAAACAAAAGCGGCGCCAGAAGCGGGATCATAATAAGATTTAGAAAAACTCCGTAAAGCGGTATCTGATAGAAAAAATATGCCGTGACGGGAAAGGTGAATATGGACAGCGAAGCGCTGAAAAGAAAGGCAGAAAGAATTTTATTGTCCGTTTTAAAGAGATCACTTACGTGGGGATAAAAGACGGCTGCTCCGGTCACAGCCACATATGAAAGCCAGAAGCCGGCTTCATGAAGCTTCATCGGCTGTGCGGTCAGCAGTATCATCATGGAAAGGGCCATGGCCGAGAGCATGTCGTAGGTTCGCCTGCAGATATCCGCATACAGTCCCAGCGCAAACATGATAAAGGCCCTGACTGCCGAGAGCGGACTCCCTGCCATTACACAGTACAGCAGCATTACAAAAATGCTGACGGCGGAGCGTATATATCTGTTTAGCCTGAATTTCCTTAAGAATCCATACAGTCCGTAGCCTATTATCCCGATGTGCAGGCCGCTTATGGACAGGGCGTGCCCGAGCCCGCTTCTCTGATATAGTCCCTTTATTTCCTTCGGAAGAGAGCTCCTGTCGCCCAGGACCATTGCATTGAGTATACCCGCCTCCTTCTCATCGAAGACCTCCTGGTAGACTCCGGCCAGCCTTTCCCTCAAGCAAAGCAGCGCCTCCCTTATCCTATCATACTCCTGCCCCTCCGCCACCAAAACGGCGTCAAACAGACTGTAGTCGAAGCCCGTGGCCTGCTCATATTCCGCCATATCGAACTGGCCGAAATTTTCGGCGCGCTCAAAGAGGGCCTTTTCCCCGGAAACCACGACAGTGCTGCCGCATCTGGGTCTTTTGAGCCCGCCTCCCTCGTCGGGAATATAGGCTATAACTCCAAGGGTTCCTTCTGTATTTAAGCTTATCCTTCCGGTCTCGCCGGATAGCTGACTTTTTGAAATGTTATCTGGAAGTTCCCTCGCATTTTTAAGCTCGAGAACAAGAGAAGAATTTTTATGATATGCCGTCCTGACCGTGGCGGCAAGTGTGATCCTTTCGCCCTCCCTGTCCGTATCGGAATAGGGCTCAGGTGCAGTCAGGGATAAAAAACATGCTACGATTATCAGATATACCGCCGCTATGAAAACAAGCGGTCTTTTGATATTACCACCTCCCCCTTATGGAGTCTCTTCTATTATGTCGGCATTCCTTTCATAAAGAGTGTTCAATGGAAGCTTGTCCCTGAAATTTCTGTCCACGTCTCCGTTTATCGAAAGCTGGACCTTCACTATCCCCGGAACCTGGGTAAGGGAATTGACTATCGAATACAGGGCCGTCTCCTCGGAGATATTGTTGGGGCTCATGGCCGCCTCTGAATCCAGACTCACATAACAGATACCGTCCTTGACAGAAATGCTTATGAGCTTGGTAGACGAGGGAAGCGTAGGTAAAAGTCCTGTACCGCTCGACCCGGGCGGTCCCTCGATAAGCTTTTGGATCACCAGTGTTTCTCTTGACGTATTTGTACTATATACCACGTCCGTTTCCACCGGAACCAGGGCATTCCCCGTGGCATTGGCAAAATACAGCGTAAGCACCGTCCTTGAATAGGCATTGATCTCATTGCCAACGTTATATATGAAGGTATCGTCGTTCATCATTCCCAGGGGCTCCCCCTTGGAATCCACAGCCGGTACCCCGTCCACGGTAAAGCTTACAAAATCCACATCGGCACACTGACAAAGCGATCTTACGACCGACGCCCTGAAGAGCACCTCCTGTGCCTTGCTCAAATTCATATATGAGGCGTCGAAGTCCAGCAAGGCCTGACCCCCGGCAATTTCACAGCTGTTTAAGCTGACCGTATTTCCCATGACAACCTTAAGGTTTTTTCTTCTTTTGGGGTTTTCAGAGAGGAGGTCCAGCATCCCCTTTCCGCCCGGGTCGGTCTTTCCTACGGATACCGCACCGATATCGTCATCGTCTACGTTGAGATAATAGGCAAAATATTCCTTTGCCTCCTCCTTATCCCTTCCGACCGTACAGGCCACAAGGATAAAGGCCGCCAAAAATATTAAACTGAATATCACCAATACATTTTTTCTCATATTCCGGCTGCCGATTTTATGGGTACTCTTACCGTAAATACGGTTCCCTCTCCCTCTTTGGAATCCGCCTTGATCGCGCCCCTGTGCAGGAGGATCGCGCTCCTGGCTATGGACAGGCCCAGACCCGTCCCTCCTATTTCCCTCGAATGGGACTTGTCCACCCGGTAAAATCTTTCAAATATATGGTCCAGAGAATCGCCGGGTATTCCGACTCCCGAATCCGCCACCTCGACCGTAAAGAGCTGGTGGTCAGCATCTATCCTGACCTTGACCCAGCCTCCGGTCTTATTGTATTTTACGGCATTTTCCACCAGATTCATGATCGCCAGCGAGAACTTCGTCCTGTCCACCTCGGCATTTACTTCCCTTGTGCTCTCCATCGTGAGCTCCACTTCATTCTTCTGGGCTATAGGCCTGACCATCTTCAATATTTTTTCTACCAGCTCATTTATATTGCACTGCTCCACGCTTAAGGAATCCGCGTTCCTGTCCATCTTGACAAGCGAAAGCAGGTCATTGATTATTTTATTTTCCCGGTCTACCTCATCCCCGATATCCACCATGAATTCCCTGTAGGTTTCTACCGGCACGTCCTCCGAAGACAGGATAGAATCCGAAAGAACCTTCATCGAGGCCAGGGGCGTCTTTAATTCGTGGGAGACGTTCGCTACAAAGGTCTCTCTGGAATCGTCCAGCTTTTTCAAACGGCTCATCATGCTGTTAAAGGCATTTGTAATAGCCTCCGTTTCCAGATAGTCGGGTATGGATATGGGGTCCATATCGAAGCCCTCTCTGACCGAGCCTATAGCCCGGCTTATCTTGTCAAAGGGCCTGACCAGAAACTGTGACAGGACTATGGAGATCACGAAAACAAATATCGCCATCGTTATCTCAAAGATGCTGGTCTGCCGCTTAAGCACAGCCAGGGAATCGCTTATCGAAGTGGCCGGCACGGAGGTCACCATTACCCCTATGACCCTGGCCTCCTCCGTTTTATCGGTTATCGGTACAGTCATTTCTATAAACTGATTTTCCCGGTCCCGGTTGGAAGCGCTGACCCCCTCCGTAAAGCAGTTCACTATTTCCTTCGATATAAGGGTCTTGCCCACGGCCATTGAATATGTGTCAAAAATAACCCT